>SVTN01000117.1 GCA_015063765.1 Oscillospiraceae bacterium
GACGGGCGCGAGCATCATTACCGACATTACTGTCATATCACACTCCACCCTCTTTTGGCGGAGCTTTTCCCATTGGATCGGCGGTATGGGAATCCTTGTGTTTATTCTCATCTTCATTCCCGAGAGTGACGAGGGCTCGTCCATGCACCTGCTCCGCGCAGAGTCTCCCGGACCGCAGGTTGGTAAAATCGTCTCTAAAATGAAGGTGACCACCCGCATTTTGTACCTCATATATCTTGGTATGACGGTGCTTGAGGTCATTATCCTCATGTTCGACGCTCCCATTCCGGGGTATGAAAACGAAAAGTTCTTTTTTAGCTTGCTTGCAAGCTTCGGCTGTGCGGGCACGGGCGGCTTTGGATTTTTGCCTGGTAGCATGGAGCTGTTTTCTCCCTTTTCACAGTACGTTATGGCAACCTTTATGCTCCTGTTCGGTGCGAACTTTTCTTTGTACTATTTGATTCTTATCGGCAAGGTGCGCGAGGTGCTTCGTAGCGAAGAGCTTCGGGTTTATGGTGCTGTGATTGCGGTGTCTGTCGCTTTGGTCTTTTTCGGCTTGATGTCCCAGCTGCAATCCTTTTCTTATGCCTATTCGGGTGAAGAAGCCTTCCGACATTCCTATTTTCAGGTTGCATCTATTTTAACAACGACCGGCTTTACTACCACCGACTATCACACATGGCCGCTTCTTTCCTCGGGTGTTTTGCTTCTTTTGATGTTTATTGGGGGCATGGCAGGTTCTACAGCAGGCGGTATGAAGGTTTCCCGCGTCGTCATCGCACTCAAGGGGCTCTTTAACAACATTCGTAAGCTGATCAATCCGCGCTCCGTGCCGAAAGCAAAGCTTGAGGGAAAAAACCTTTCTCAAAACACGATATCGGGTGTTTTTGCTTTTATCACCTTATATTTATTTATCCTCATGGGCGTTACGTTCCTTCTGTGCCTTGATCCTGCTTGCGGTCATACAGTAACGATATCCTCTTCACAAAATGTTGGCACGTATGAGGTTGCCCATGGCTATCTCACGAATTTTTCTGCTTCCCTCGCCTGTATCTCGAATGTGGGACCTGCGTTCGAAGCGGTAGGACCTTATGCCAACTACGCTCTGTATAGCGGATTTTCAAAGATCCTTCTGACGCTCACCATGCTCGTTGGGCGTCTTGAGATTCTCCCCGTCCTCGTTCTTTTCAGCACGAAGACTTGGAAAAACAGATGATATTTTATGCAAGACGGCAAAGGAAATTTCCCTTGCCGCCTTGTTTTTTGTGAAAAACAAAAAAGATAAAAATTTTTCCAAAAAGCACTTGACAAACAGATACAAAGGGTGTATAATATTTCATGGTTAGCAGGTGCTAACCAATATTTCGGCATGAAGGTTAGCATAAACTAACCAAAAACAGACAGTGGGTGACCGGTATGAACTTGAAGCAGGCAAAAGAAGGGGAAGAGTACGTCGTTCGCGCCATCGAAACGGATGACGAGGAGCTCAACGCATTTTTGTTTTCTCTCGGCTGCTATGCAGGCGAGCGTATCACCGTCGTATCCCACCGTAAGCACGGCTGTGTTGTAGCGATCAAGGACGGTCGATACAGCATCGACGACGCTTTGGCAAATGCCATCCTGATTTAAGAAAAAACGGCGGATCGCCGATTTTTTTCGACAATGAGTTAGCGACTGCTAACTAAAAATGTGCAAATTTAAATTACATACAAAAAAGGAAGAAAGCTTTATGAGAATCGCGTTGATCGGTAACCCGAACTCGGGTAAGACCACAATGTACAACGCTCTCACCGGCAGAAATGAAAAGGTCGGTAACTGGGCGGGTGTTACGGTAGAGAAAAAGGCGCACCCCATCAAAAAGGCGTACTATAAGGGTAGCGAAACGCTTATTGCGGTCGACCTTCCGGGCGCCTACTCTATGTCCCCCTTTACGAGTGAGGAGAGCATCACCAGCTCCTACGTGAAGGAGGAGAATCCCGACGTTATCATCAATATCGTCGATGCGACCAACCTCAGCCGCAGCCTCTTCTTTACCACGCAGCTCCTTGCACTCGGTATTCCCGTTGTCGTTGCACTGAATAAGAGCGACATCAACGAGAAGAAGGAAACCGTCATCGACGTTGCAGCCCTTTCCGAAAAGCTCGGATGCCCCGTTGTGGATACCGTTTCCACCTCGAAGCGCGGCTTAAAGAAGGTCGTAGAAACCGCTGTCGCCTCCTATGGCAGAACGCAGGCTTCTCCCTATGATGCGGGCGACGTTGATCTTGCCGACAAGGACGCCGTCAAGGAGGACGACCGCCGCCGCTTTGATTTCGTCAACGGTATCGTGGACGCGGTGGAAACCCGTAAGGTACATACGAAGGACAAAAACATCGGCGACAAGATCGATGCCGTCCTTACCAACAAGTGGCTTGGCATTCCGATCTTCGCTGTCGTCATGACCCTCGTCTTCCTCATCTCCCAAACTTGGCTCGGCACTTGGATTGCCGAGGGTATTGAGTTCGAAAACGGCACCACCATCCCCGGTCTTGTCGGTATTCTCGAAATGTTCCAGGGCTGGGTCGGCGGACTTCTTGAAAACGCCAACCCCCTGCTTTCCGCCCTGCTTGTGGACGGTGTCATCGGCGGTGTGATCGCCGTTGTCGGCTTCCTGCCTCTCGTTATGGTCATGTATTTCCTCATTGCTATCTTAGAGGACTGTGGCTATATGTCCCGCGTTGCCGTCGTGCTTGACCCTATCTTCAAGAGGGTCGGTCTTTCGGGCAAATCGGTCATCCCCTTCGTCATCACCGTCGGATGTGCCGTTCCCGGTATCATGGCAAGCCGTACCATCCGCAACGAGCGCGAAAGACGTGCAACCGCCATGCTCGCGCCCTTCATGCCCTGTGGCGCAAAGATCCCCGTCATCGCCTTGATCGCGGGCGCCTTCTTTGACAATTCGGGCTGGATCAGCGCTCTCATGTACTTCCTCGGCATTGTCCTCATTTTCCTCGGTGCCTTGCTTGTTAACCTCATCACGGGTCACAAGGCAAAGAAGTCCTATTTCATCATTGAGCTTCCCGAATACAAGGCTCCCTCGTTCCTCGGCGCCTTCAAGTCCATGTGCAGCCGCGGTTGGGCGTATATCGTCAAGGCGGCAACCATCATTCTCCTTTGCAATACCGTCGTACAGATCATGCAGAGCTTTAGCTGGAGCTTCAGCCCCGCGGAAACGGCAGATGCTTCGATCCTTGCATCTCTCGCAAGACCCTTTGCATATCTCCTTGTTCCCATCGTAGGTGTCCTCTCCTGGCAGCTTGCCGCCGCAGCGGTCACCGGCTTTATTGCCAAGGAAAACGTTGTCGGTACGCTCGCCGTTTGCTATGTCGGACTTGAAAACCTCATCAACACAGAGGAGCTTGCCATCATGGAGGGCGCGGGCGCTGAGGTCGCGGGCGTGTTTGCCATCACCAAGATCGCGGCACTTGCTTATCTCATGTTCAACCTCTTTACGCCCCCCTGCTTTGCTGCCATCGGTGCAATGAACGCCGAAATGAAGAGTGCCAAGTGGCTTTGGGCGGGCATCGGTCTTCAGCTTGCTGTCGGTTATACCGTCGCATATCTGACCTATACGCTCGGTACGCTCTTCAGTGCTCCCGCAACGCTGAACGTCGGCGCTACGGTTGCAGGTCTTATCGCTGTGCTCGCCATGGCAGGCTTCATCGTGTATCTGATTTTCCACAACAGAACCGGCAAGAAGCAGGTTCTTCGGTAAAAGACTATGATAAACTTTGTAATCGGAGCCATCGTCGGGCTCATCATCGGCGCGATCATTTTCTACCTCGTTCGCGCAAAGCGCAGAGGAGAGAAGTGCATCGGCTGCCCCTACGCTAAAATGTGCGGCGGTAAGTGCGGCGAAAAAAAGCAAGACTGAACCAAAAAGCGCATGCGGCACGCCGCATGCGCTTTTCTTTATTATACTTGTTTGTTTTTCCTTCCTACGTATTCGCAGAGAAGAACCGCGAGTGCGGCGACTACCGCCACGACCAAAGCGGCGACGAAGATGCTTGCATTTGGGATAAAGGCTTCCGTGCCGTCCGAGCCGATCATGACCTCGGCGTCGCGCAATACCCATGCACCGATCGCAGGACCGATGATGCCGGGAATGAGCACCTGCCCGACGATGCGGATGCCTTGGAATGCGCCTGCCTTTCCCTCGGGGATACGGTCACGAAGCATGGCACCGAAGACCGCCATGCCCGAAAGATAACCCGTCATCATAAAAAGCGAGCCGATAAATACGGGAACGGTTGCGCGGAAGAGTGTCAAAACAATGTAACCGACGGCAAGCATGCCGAGCGCGGGAAGTGCCGAGCGCAAAAAGCCGACACGGTCGTATACCTTGCCGTAAAAGGCGGTCGCAACCGAGGCAAGCACGATGGCGGGCGCCATGACGAAAACGTAATCGGTCATACCGAGTGCCACCTCGTAATAAATGATGAGGTAGGGCATAAAGATCTGAATGGAAATGCCGAAGATGGCAAAGGCAAGCACCACCGTGTAAAGAAGTGCGTTTTGCTTCACCGTTGCAGGGCGGAAGCTGTAGAGCACCGTTTTAAAATACCCCCCCTCGGCGCGCGCCTTTCCGGGCTCCTCAATCAGGAAAAAGCTCAAAACGCCCGATACAAGCACAACAGAGCCGATGATGATGAATACGGTCGTCCAAGCGGATGCCGTCTTAAGATCAAAGGACATAAAGCCGCCGAAGACGGCGAGAATGGCAACGAGCGGCATCATGGCATTGATGCCCTCCACAGCACCGCGGCTTTTGGGGTCTGCCGCATCGGTCAGCCAAGCGTTAAAGGCGGCGTCGTTTGCCGTTGAGCCGAAGAAGGTCATCAAGCAGTCGAGAACAATCGTGACGGTGATGCAAATGGCGGAAACCGAAACGGCGGCAGGGAAGATCATACCGATGATCTCACGGCGCACAAGGGCAAAAAGAAGAATGGAAATGCCCCAAAGAATGTAACCGAGGGAGATGAAGAGCCGCCGTTTCCCCACGCGGTCGGAAAGCGCACCGATGAGGATGGTGGTTACGGTCGCAATGATGCTGGATG
>SVTN01000118.1 GCA_015063765.1 Oscillospiraceae bacterium
AAATTGGAAGTGATATGCTGACCGTGTCAGCGTGATATTGTTGCAAGCAACAGTGATATTGCTCCCGATGGTCGCAGTGATATTATATTCGCCTCTCAAGCTCGCGTAGCGAATATCACTCGGCGATAGCCGAATACCACTGCGAAGCAATAGAACTCGCCGTAGGCGAATATAACTGTGGCACCTGCTCTACGGCAGGTGCCACAAAGCGTCCTTTTTTGTTTAAAGAATACAGATCTCTGCCTTTTGGCTTGTTAGGCAATTTTCGCCGATATAGATCTCGATCTTACCGCGCTCGACGGTATAGCTGCCGTCGGGGAGAAAGTAGCCGAGCTCGTCGTAGCCGACAGAGAGGGTGACGTCTACCGCTTCTCCCTTGGGAACGAAGACCTTTTCAAATGCCTTTAATTCGCGCAGGGGGCGCATCATCTTAGCGACGGGGTCGTGGATGTAGAGCTGTACCGTTTCCTTGGCGTCGTATTCGCCCGTGTTTCTAAGAGAGAAGGTGAAGGAGAAGCGCGCGCCCGCCTTGAGGGCGTCGAGGGCAATGGCGTCCTTCTCTGTGCGGACGTCGCCGTATGCGAAGGTGGTGTAGGAAAGACCGTAGCCGAAGGGGTAATAGGGGGTCGGGATGCTATCGAAGTAGCAGTTGCCCGCATTCTGGTTGTAATAGCAGTTGACAGGTCTTCCGCTCGACGTGACGTTGTAGTAGAGGGGAATATGGGTCGCAAGGCGGGGCATAGTGACGGGAAGCTTACCCGAGGGAACGGCGTCGCCGTACAAAAGATCGGTGACAGCACCTGCCGCCTCCGAGCCCGTATGCCATGCGTAGAGGATGGCGTCACAGTATTCGGCAATGCCCTCCAAAGCGATGGGGCGTCCGCAGAAGAGGACGGCGACCACCTTTTTACCGCTCATCTTGGCACGCTTCAAAAGTGCGATCTGCTCTTCGGGGATGGAGATGTTGGACACCGCCTTGTTTTCGCCCGTCACCACCCAGCTCTCACCGATGGCGAGCACGGCAACGTCACACCCGATGAGTGCGTAGGGCATCCATGCGATCTCGTAGGAAAGACCGCTTGCCGAGGAGGCGAGGATCTGTCCGCCGTTCGGACCTGCGACCTTTGCCATCTCCTCGCGGAGCGTGGGAGTTTCCTCTGCCTTGCCGTCGACCGTCCAGCTGCCGAGCAAGGAACGGCGCTCGTTGACGTACGGACCGATGAGGGCGATCTTGGTATCCTTCCTCAGCGGAAGCAGGTTTCCCTCGTTTTTAAGAAGCACGACGCTCTCGCGCGCAAGCGCTCTTGCCCGCGCAAGGTGCTCGGTACGGTCGATCTCATGCTGATCGCAATAGGGGTGCTCAAACAGACCCTTCATCATCTTAACGCGCAGGACGCGGCGCACCGCCTCGTCGACGACGGCGATGTCAAGTCTTCCGCTTTCCACCTCTTTTTCAAGGCTCTCATGGTAGCAGCCGTCCCACATGTCCATGTCAAGACCTGCTTCGAGCGCCATGCGAGAGGCGTCGCCACGGTTGTCGGCAAGACCCTGGGGGATTAGCTGCTCAACGCATCCGTAGTCCGAAACCACGAAGCCATCAAAGCCGAGGTAGCCGCGCAGGATGTCGGTGAGGTATTTGCGGCTGGAGGTGACCGCCTCGCCGCTGATCTCATTGAAGGAGCTCATCACCGTCTTGGCACCTGCCTTGACGGCGGCGTGGAAGGCGGGAAGATAGTAGTTATAAAGGGTGTAATCGGAGATCTCGGCGCGGTGGTAATCGCGTCCGCCCTCGGCGGCACCGTAGCCGACGTAGTGCTTGGCGCAGGCAAGCATGCTGTCCCTCGCTGTCAAGTCGTCACCCTGCACGCCGCGCACGACTGCCTTTGCCATCGATGCACCGACAAGGGGGTCCTCTCCCGCGCCCTCAATGATGCGTCCCCAACGGGGGTCGCGCGCGAGGTCGAGCATGGGGGTGAAGGTCCAGTGGATGCTGTCGTTCATCGCCTCCTCGGCGATATCACGGTAGCATTTCTCGATCATATCAAAGTTAAAGGACGCCGCCATGCCGAGCGGAATGGGGAGCACCGTTCTGTGCCCGTGAATGACGTCACGCCCGAAGATGAGGGGAATGCCCGAGGGGCTTTCCTCAACCGCGATGCGCTGCAGCTCATTATAAAAATCTACGCTGATATCGCCCTGCGGATCGTTGCCCGCCGTTGCGCCGACCGCCATCAAAATGGAGCCGATCTCACCGCGGCGCACCATCTCCTTCAGCTTTTCCGTCTGCTCGGGCAGGGGCGTTTGGGGCTGATTGAGCTGACCGATCTTTTCGTGCAGGGACATTTTTGCGAGGATTTCTTCTACTCTTTTATCGATGTTGTTCATGAAGATCCCTTTCTTTTGAAAAACGCGGCGAGGTGATCGCCGCGTTGGTGTTTTAATTGTAGTAGGTGACGCGGATCATGCCGTCAATGGCAGTGAATTCCGCATCGGCGGTAGCGGGAAGCGCTTCGCCAAGCTCAACGATGGTGTAGCCGTACTCACCGCGCGAGCCGTTTGCCATGTTCTCGATGTTCACGTTGTACTTTGCAACGATACCCGTGATCTGACCGAGAACGGTGGGCACGTTCTTGTGGATGAGGCAGACACGCTCCGCACCCGTGTGAGGAATGGAAACGTTGGGAAGGTTGACGCTGTTCTTGATGTTACCGCAGGTGAGGAACTCATCAAGCTCGTGCGCCGCCATAACCGCACAGTTGTCCTCGGACTCGTAGGTGGAAGCACCGAGGTGAGGGATGTTGACGATGCCCTTGACACCGATGGTGTCGGGGGTGGGGAAGTCGGTGACGTAGGAAGCAACCTTACCGTTTGCCAAAGCCTCCTTGATATCGTCAGCATTGACGAGGTCGGCGCGAGCGAGGTTGATGATGCGGACACCGTCCTTCATCATGGCGATGGTCTTTTCCGAGATCATGCCCTTGGTGTCCTTGGTGGCGGGCACGTGCAGGGTGATGTAATCAGCCTTTTTGAAGATCTCGTCAAAGGAAGCCGCCTTCTCGATCGAGCGGGAGAGATTCCAAGCGGCGTTGACCGAAAGGAAGGGGTCGCAGCCGATGACCTTCATGCCGAGGTGGGTTGCGGTGTTGGCAACCATACCGCCGATGGCACCAAGGCCGATGACGCCGAGCGTCTTGCCTGCCAGCTCGTGGCCGACGTAGGCACTCTTGCCCTTTTCGACTGCCTTTGCGGCATCGGGGTTGCCGGCAAGGGTCTTTGCCCATTCGATGCCGCCCACAACGTCACGTGCGGCGAGGATGAGTGCGGCAATGGCAAGCTCCTTAACGCCGTTGGCGTTGGCACCGGGGGTGTTGAATACGACGATGCCCTCTTCGGCACATTTTTCGATCGGAATATTGTTGACGCCTGCGCCTGCACGTGCGATGGCGCGAAGCTCGGGGTTGAAGGTCATCTCGTGCATGGATGCGGAGCGCACCATGATGGCGTCGGGATTTTCGATTCCCTCAGCGACCTCGTATACGTTTTTATCAAAAACGTCGGTGCCGCAAGCGGCGATCTTGTTGAGAAGCTGGATCTTTTTCATGATTTTACTCTTTCCGCGGCTTAACCCTTGGGGTTTTCTTCCGCAAATTTCTTCATAAAGGCAACGAGTGCCTCAACGCCCTCGTAGGGCATTGCATTGTAGATGGAGGCGCGCATACCGCCAACCGAGCGGTGACCCTTGAGGTTGACAAGGCCTGCCTTTGCGGCGTCGGATGCGAACTTGGCGTCAAGCTCCTTGTCGCCCGTCACGAAGGTAACGTTCATCATGGAACGGCTGCCGGGCTCAACGGGTGCGGTGTAGTAGCTCTGGCTGTCAAGGTAGTCGTAAAGAAGGGAAGCCTTGCGCTCGTTGCGGCGCTTCATCTCCTCAAGACCGCCCATGCCGAGGATCCACTCGTAAACGAGCTTTGCCATGTAGATGCAGTAGCAGGGAGGAGTGTTATACATCGAGTCGTTCTTTGCCATGATCTCCCAGTTGAGCATGGTGGGCGTTTCGGGACGTGCCTTGCCGAGAAGGTCCTCACGTACGATGACGATGGTAAGACCTGCGGGAGCCATGTTCTTCTGTGCGCCTGCGTAGATCACGCCGAAGCGGGAAACGTCAACAGGCTCGGAGATGATGCAGGAGGACATATCGGCAACGAGAGGAATGGAGCCCGTATCGGGGATCTCGGGGAACTTGGTGCCGAAGATGGTGTTGTTGTAGCAGACATGCACATAGTCGGCGTCGGGACGGAGGTCGGATGCCGAGAATGCGGGGATGCGGCTGAAGTTGTCGAGTGCGCTCGAAGCGGCGATCTGTACGTCACCGTACTTCTGTGCTTCCTCGTATGCCTTCTTGGAGAACTGACCCGAAACGATGTAGTCTGCCTTGCCGTCGGGGGAGAGCAGGTTGAGGGGAACTGCCGCAAACTGGGTGGATGCACCGCCCTGAAGGAAGAGAACCTTGTAGTTCTCGGGGATATTCATCAGCTTGCGAAGGGACGCCTCGGCTTCTTGAATGATCTCCTCATATACCTTGGAGCGATGGCTCATCTCCATCACGGACATGCCCGAACCCTTGTAGTTCAGCATATCGCGAGCGGCTTCCTCCAAAACGGGAACGGGAAGCATCGAGGGACCTGCGGAGAAATTAAATACTCTTTCCATAATTTTTGCACCGATTGGTGCGTCCTTTCTTTCTGCTGGGCAGAATGATAAAATAAAAAATGTACATACTATTATTATACGACCTCGACAAAAATTTGTCAATAACCAAAAAAAACACAAAACGCCATTTTTTACTAAAAATTGTAAAAAAATTTTGTGCAAAACACCAAAATCAAAAAAATAGAAAAAAAGTGTTGACAAACCCTCCATTTCATGTTATAATAACTCGGTCGACCCAAGAAACCGAAAATCAAATGGCGGAATAGCTCAGTGGCTAGAGCATCCGGTTCATACCCGGCAGGTCATAGGTTCAAATCCCATTTCCGCCACCAGGCCCGTTGGTCAAGCGGTTAAGACACGGCCCTTTCACGGCTGTAACATGG
>SVTN01000119.1 GCA_015063765.1 Oscillospiraceae bacterium
CCCGTCATCACGGGTGCCGCCGAGTACCCCGAGGGAATTCTTGAGGAGCTTGCAAAGCATGCCAAGCTCACAAGCCTCGATGCTTTGGCACTTGCTGAGAGCGTTGGCAGCGGCAAGGCAGTCAACGTTGTTCTTATCGGTGTTTTGGCGAAGAATACCGACATTCCGAAGGAGGAATGGGAAAGGACCATCCGCGAGACGGTGCCGCCTAAATTCCTTGAGATCAACCTTGCCGCCTTTGAAAAGGGCTATACTCTGTAATCTTATAACAAGGAGATAAAAACAATGGCAATGTTACAGGAAAGAGAAGAAACTCTCTCCAGAGAAGAGCTTGAAAAGCTGCAAAGCGAGCGTCTTGTCTGGCAGGTAAAGCGTATGTATGAGCGCGTGGAGTGCTTCCGTAACCGTATGGATGAGGCGGGTCTTACCCCCGATGATATCCACGGCATCGAGGATCTCTCGAAGCTGCCCTTCTCCTATAAGAAGGACCTGCGCGATTATTACCCTTACGGACTCTTCGCGGAGCCGCTCAAAAATATCCGCCGTATTCACGCATCGAGCGGTACGACGGGCAAGCGCATCGTTGTCGGCTATACCGATAATGACCTTGCTATTTGGGCAGATTGCTTCGCAAGAATGCTGACAGCGATCGGCGCAACCGATGAGGATATCGTTCAGGTCTCCTACGGCTACGGTCTGTTTACGGGCGGTCTTGGTGCTCATGACGGTGCAGGGCGTATCGGCGCAACGGTCGTTCCCATGTCGTCGGGCAACACCCCCCTTCAGATTCAGAACATGGTTGACTTTGGCTCCACCGTGCTTTGCTGCACGCCTTCTTATGCGCTTTACATCGGTGAAGAGATCGAGCGCGCAGGGCTTAAGGATCAGTTAAAGCTTAAGGCAGGTATCTTCGGTGCCGAGCCTTGGACGGAGGAAATGCGCCACGAGATCGAAGCAAAGCTGGGTATCAAGGCGTATGATATTTACGGCCTTTCCGAGATCCTCGGTCCCGGTGTCGGCTGTGAGTGTGAGTATCAGGAGGGCATGCACATCTGGGAGGATCACTTTATCCCCGAGATCATCGACCCCGATACCTGTGAGGTGCTTCCCAAGGGCGCTACGGGTGAGCTTGTGCTTACCACCATCACCAAGGAAGGCTTCCCGACCATCCGTTACCGCACCCGTGATATTTGCTCGCTGGATTACACCCCCTGTAAGTGCGGCAGAACGCACGTTCGTATGAAGAAGCCCACGGGCAGAAGCGACGATATGCTGATCATTCGCGGCGTCAACGTATTCCCCTCGCAGGTGGAGGAGGTTCTTCTTTCCATCGGCGGTGGTGAGATCACGCCCAACTACTTCATTACGGTTGACCGTGTGGACAACAACGACACCTTTGATCTCGATGTTGAGATGAGCGAAGCATTCTTCTCGGATGATGTGAAGTCCATCGCAACCATCGAAAAGCAGATCGCAGAGAAGCTTCGTTCTGCACTCGGACTCGGTGTTAAGGTGCATCTCGTCAACCCCAAGACCATCGCGCGCAGCGAGGGCAAAGCAAAGCGCGTCCTTGATAAGCGTAAGCTTTCTTAACTGAAAGGAGATAATCATGATCGTCAATCAGCTTTCCGCATTTGTAGAAAATAAGGCAGGTCGTCTTGCCGAGATCGCAGAAACGCTTGCGGCAAACAACGTTGATTTGAGTGCCGTATCGCTTGCCGACTCTGCCGATTACGGTGTTATCCGTATGCTCGTCAACGATCCCGAAAAGGCAGCGAAGGTTTTGAAGGAATCGGGCGTGATCTGCAAGATCACCAAGGTACTTGCCGTTGCGATGGAGGATGCTCCCGGCGGATTTGCCCGTGTGCTTCACCTTCTTAAGAACCAGAGCCACGAGATCAAGTATATGTACGCTTGTATCAGCCGTCACGAGGGCAAGGCTCTTATGGTCTTCAGCGTGGAAGACGTCGAGGCGGCAGAAGCACTTATCGCAGGCACCTCTGCAGGCGATGTGCATCCCGCGGATATTTACAGAATTTAATTTTTCCAAAAGCAAAAGGCTTTCCGCCAAGCGGAAAGCCTTTTTTATCGCTATGAAAGATATTTGCGTAGCTTTGTTTTGTCAAGAATACGAATGTCGCCTCTGCCGCTTTCTAGGATTCCCTCAGAGGAGAAGGTGCGGAGCATGCGCGTTACGACCTCGCGTGCCGAGCCCATGTATTTGGCGATCTGCTCATGGGTGAGCTTTAACGTGTCGCTGTGCCGTCTTGCCGTTTCGTCCAAAAGAAAGATGGCAAGGCGCTTTTCGATGCTCATAAAGAGGATCTGCTCAAAGGACCACATGGTTTCGGAGAAATGGCTTGCGGTCAGCTCAAGGGCATAGTTCTTTACGTAGATGCTCTCTTCGACCAGCTTTCCGAGCGTGCGGCTTCCGATCAAAAGGCATTCGCTGTCAGCATCCGCTTCTATCATGACGTCAAAGGTGATGGCGCGAAGGACACAGGTCGCGGAAAGAATACATATATCTCCTGCATACAGACGGAAGAGGGTGACTTCTTTTCCGTCCTCGGAAAGGAAATAGGTGCGTAGTCCGCCCGAACGCACGATAATAGCACCCGTGCATTCGTTGGGATCGTGAACGACGTGTCCGCGACGGTAAGTGATCTCCGTCGTATCGGCACAAAGGGCCTTTTGCTGTTCGGACGTCAGCTTATCCCAAAAAGGGAAGTAATCGGCAAAAAAACTTTCGTAGTTCATTTGATGCTCCCGATGTCAACTTTCGTGTTAATCCTTGTTTTTTACAACGGCAACCTCTTTTATGCCGTAATGGAGAAAAGCTTTAACCGTTTCTTTGTCAATGCGCTCACCGCACACGGCAATGGGAACGGCGGGAGGGCAGGAGGCGGCAATCTCGGCGTAAATGCGCCCGATGGCATCCTCTACGCGGACATGCTCCTTGGGCGCGAAAAGCGCTTCCCGAATGGAGAGCACCGCTTCCCCAAGATGAGGCTTTGGCGGCAGCTTTGACGGCTCGGCTTCGTTTGCCAAGGGAAGCAAAGCATTGCATAATTTCTCAAAATCCGAAGGATCATTCTCGGCAGAAGCCATAAAAACGAGATGCCCTTGATCTTCAAATTCACATTCAATTCCCGAGCCGCGCAAACGGTCGGCAAGAAACGGTGCGCTAGCAGAGCCCAAAACGATCTTTAGCGGTTCTGTGGGTAAAACGTGAAAGCCTGCGTTTAAAAGCACTTGCTTCGTTTTTTGGACAAGCTCTGAGATCTGAGCGATGCGTGCCGCATAACCGTTGACAATCGCGCGGTTGGCAAGATCGAGGGAAGCGAGCGTCAGGTAAGAGGGGCTGGTAGAAGAGAAGAGGGATACTGCATTTTTCACATCCCGAAAATTATCTTCCTCGCCCTTCGCAATATGTAGGTATGCACCGCCTGTCAGGACGGGGAGCGTTTTATGCGCAGAATCCGCGCACATAGTAGCCCCCAAGTGGATCGGGTGCAGGCTGGGAGAAAGAAACGCAAGATAGGCACCGTGCGCATTGTCGACAAGAAGGGGAAGACCGTGCTTCTTGCAGACACTTGATATGCCCGAAATATCGGAAATCTCTCCGAGATAGCTTGGAGAGGTGATATAAACGGCAAAGGGTTTTATGGGCGCGCTTTGAATGGCACGCTCGACCTCTTCGGGTGAAACAACTCCGCTATAGACTGTTTCCGCATCCTCGGTGAGCATAAAGCAGACGGGAATATCGAGAAGCGCGACTCCGTGCAAAAAGGCGCGGTGTGCGTTGCGTGCGGCAAGAATACAAGTCTTTTCTTTTGTACGATAGCGTGTCATCGCAAGTGCGAGCATTGCTTGGATCGCGGCGGTCGAGCCACCTGTCAAAAAGACCGTTCGCCCCGTGCCAAAAAGCTCGGTTGCGTTTTGTTCACTTTCGCCGATAATACCGCATGCTTCGCCAAGAACATCAGCCCCTGCGACCTCGGTAATATCAAGCGCTTCGATCCCGAGAGGACCCTTGCCCTTGTGACCGGGCATATGAAAGCGTACTCCGCTCTTCGCGGCATAGCTTTTTACAAAATCGTAAATCGGCGTATTCATGCGTCTTCCGATTCTGCAACGTTCATCATAATGGCGCACTCAATGCGCTTTTTGAAGAGCTCACAGCCGTACTTGTAGACACCGCCGACGCTGCCTGTAGCGTGGTAGGCGTTTGCGGCACATCCACCCGAGCAATAAAGCTTTGCCCAGCAGTCGCGGCACTCCTCGCGTGCATATGCATTGCAAGAGCGAAATTCGTCCTGCACCTCGGGTTTTTTCACACCTTCCCAAACGTTGCCTAAACTGTATTTTTCGTCACCAACGAACTGATGACAGGGGAAAAGCTCGCCCCAAGGCGTTACGGACATATACTCGGTGCCCGAGCCGCATCCGGTAATACGCTTGTAGATGCAAGGACCGTTTTTGAGGTCTAGCATGTAGTGATAGAATGTGAAGGGACGACCTTCCTTCTTGCGCTTGATCATTTCCTTGGCTAAAATCTCGTATTGCTCAAAGAGAATGGGAAGATCCTCTTCACGCAAGGCACAAGGGTCATCGGGGGCACATACCACGGGCTCCATGCTGAGCTCGGTAAAGCCGAGGTCTGCCATGTGGAAAATATCCTTGGTAAAGTCGGTGTTGTGGTGGGTGTAGGTGCCGCGCATGTAATAGCCCTTTCCCCCACGCTGTTCAACAAATCTTTGGAATTTGGGGAGGATCAGGTCGTAGCTGCCGCGCCCCATATAGTCGCGGCGGAAGCGGTCATGCACCTCGCGCCGTCCGTCAAGGCTCAAAACGACGTTGCTCATCTCTCGGTTGAGAAACTCCGTCGTTTCGTCGTCGAGAAGCACACCGTTGGTCGTTAAGGTGAAGCGGAAATTCTTGTTGTGCTCCTTTTCGATGCTACGCGCGTAAGCGACCAGCTCCTTAACGACGTCAAGGTTCAT
>SVTN01000120.1 GCA_015063765.1 Oscillospiraceae bacterium
GCTCTCGACGGGCTCGCTCTCGGAAGGGGTGCTTTCGCTTTCGGACGTCTCCGACGTCGCGGGTGTCTCCAAGGACTCCTCCGTCCCGTTTCCGACGCCTTCGGTCACCGTCGTGTCGTCGCCGTCGCAGGCGGCAAACGCAAGCGTGCACACCAGCAAAAGGCTGAGGAAGAGGAGGCATGTGTGTTTGATGTTCATTGTTGATTCTCCTTTGTCAAATTTATATACTCACATTGATTTGGATCCCGTATTTTTCAAGCAGCACGGGGATCTCGCGCTTCGACTCCACCGCGCAAAGCTGCTTCATTTTTTTGATGCGGTATTTCACGCCGTTGTCCGAGAGAAATGCCTCCTCGGCAATGTCACGGCAGCCCGCAGCAAGCAAATGCAAAATGTTCAGATCCGTCTCATCCGCAGAGGAGAGCAGCCGCTCGATGGAAAGAAGCTCCGCAAGCTCAGGGTCTCCGTAAAAGGCATTCTCCGCCTTCAAGGGCTCTCCCACCCGTGGGGTGCGCGCGCTGTCCTGTGTGCCACAGTCCTCCCCGTCGGAAAGGAATCCCACCGCAACGGAAACGCCGATGAAATCGGGGTGTGCCGACATACAGTCCGCGATCTCAAACGCCGCTGCGGCAAGGGCTGTGGGGTCCACGCCAACCGTGCGGATCGAGGGAAAATAAGAAAGGATATTCCCCATCTGCTGTGCCGTGATGCGCACGCTCTCCTCAGCCCCCTTTTCCCTGAGGTAGGTAAGAAGAGAGACCGCGGCAAAATCGTTGGTGCAGATCACCGAATCAAAGGGAGCGTGGCAATGCCGCTCCCAGAACTGCTCGAAGCAGCCTCTGAGCGAAGCATTGTTTTCAAAGATCTCACCCATGGGATGCGCGTCAAGAAACGCCGCGCGCCGTGCCGTGTCCGACACCGACGCCGGATTCATCCCGTAAAGGGCACACCGACTGCCCACCGCAAGCCGCTCCATCAGTCCGCGGTAGTCGCTTCGGACACGTGAGTAGCGTCCCGAAAGCCGTCCCTCGTCGATCTCGTTGAGCAGGATCGGATGACAGCCGCGCTCCTGCAGGGCACACACCGTCTCGCGCATCCAGCCCTCGCTGCCGCCCATCACAAAGGCACACGCCTCCCCCACGGGCAGGGAGGCGACGCTTTCGCACTCGCAAAGCTGTACCCTCTTTCGGCGCGCCTGCACCTTCAGAGGGGACAGTATTCTTTTGTACCAGTTGGTGGCGCTGTAGTCCGCCTCTGCAAGGATGTACACAAAAAGCTCCCCCTTGTGTAAAAATCTGTGAAAAAAAAGCAAGGAAATCGGTCTTGCCAAAAAAAGCGAAAAAAGGTAAGATAAAGGCAGTATGATACCGCATAGCGGTCATCCCTTGCGTTTTCCAACATCATTTTACCACATTTTCGGAGGTATGTCAATGAAAAAAGTAACAGTAGAGAAAAAGAAACAGGCGATTCCCACGTACGTCCCGAAGGCGGCGCACGATCTGCCCATGTTCTTTGAGAACAAGCCCTATCAGGGCGCATCGGGGCGCATTTACCCCATCCCCTATTCCGACGGGATCACCGATGAAAAGACAAACGTGGATTACGACGTCTACACCATCGAAAACGAATACGTCAAGACTCAGGTCGTGCCGGCGCTCGGAGGTAAGATCCTGCGCGGACTTGACAAGGTTTCGAATTACGACTTTATTTACTATAACGAGGTGGTAAAGCCCGCACTCGTCGGCATCGCGGGTCCTTGGATCTCGGGCGGTATCGAATTCAACTGGCCCCAGCACCACCGTCCCACAACCTACATGCCCCTGGAGGCAGTGATCGAGGAGAGTGCGGACGGCTCGAAGACCGTGTGGACGGGCGAGGTCGAGCCCATGAACCGCCAGAAGGGCATGGCGGGCATCACCGTGGACGCGGGCAGAAGCTACATCAAGGCAAAGGTGCGCGTGTACAACCGTACCTCCCTTCCCCAGCTCTTCATGTGGTGGGCAAACCTTGCCGTACCCGTGAACAACGATTACCGCACCGTATTCCCTCCCGACTGTGAGTGGGTCAACGACCACGACCGCCGCGCCGTGCTTGAGTGGCCGATCGCAAAGGGCGTTTACAAGACCGCGCGCCCCTACAACTTCGGAGACGGCACCGATCTTTCTCACTATGACGCCGTAAAGGTCCCCTCCTCGTATCTGATCTCTCAGGGACAGTCCGACATGGATTTCATCGCAGGCTATGACACGGGGATCCATAAGGGCATCGCAACCGTTGCAAACCATCACATCTCTCCCGGTAAGAAGATGTGGCACTGGGGCATCGGTGACTTTGGCGACATGTGGTGCTCCAATCTCACCGACGAAAACGGTCCCTATATCGAGCTGATGACGGGTGTTTACACCGACAACCAGCCCGACTTTACCTGGCTCGCTCCCTACGAGACCCGCGAATTTGAGCAGTACTGGTACCCCATCCGTGACATCGGCGAGGTCAAGAACGCCTCCATCGATGCCGCCGTGAATATGGAAAAGAGAGGCGAGGAGCTCTATATCGGCTTCAACGTCACGGGCACCTTCAAGGGCGCTACCGTGCGCGTCTCCACCCCCGAAAAGGTACTCTTTACCGAAACGGTCGATATGGATCCCGCATCCGCCTATCAAAAAACGCTCTCCCTTGACAGCGTCGCGTTCAACGACGTCACCGTCAGCCTTCTTTCCGCCGCGGGAAAGGAGCTGATCTCCTATACTCCCTACGTAAGAGGTCAGAAGAAGCCCATCGACGTGCGCGAGCCCGTCAAGCGTCCCGAGGAGATCGAAACGGTCGAGGAGCTCTATATCAACGGCTATCACCTCGAGCAGTACAAGCAGCACAACTACCGCCCGGAAAATTATTACCTTGAGGGCATCCGTCGCGATGCGGGGGACATTCGCTGCAACACCTCCATGGCGCGTCTCTGTCTGAAGAACGGCGAATTTGAAAAGTGCGTGGCGTACTGTGACGTAGCGATCAAGCGCCTCACCTCCCGCAACCAGCATCCCACCGACACAGAGGCATTCTATCTGCGCGGCGTCGCGCTTACTTACCTTGGAAGAGACAAGGAAGCCTATGACGTGCTCTATCGCGCGGCTTGGAACTACACCCACCGCTCAGCAGCCCTCTTTGAGCTTGCCCTGCTCGACTGCAAGGCGGGCGAATACAAGGAAGCTCTGCGCAAGCTTGACGAATCCCTGGGGCTCAACAAGGGGCACACCAAGGCGCAAAACCTCAAGGCGGCGATCCTCCGTCTGCTCGGTTGCGAGAGTGCCAAGGCTTTGGCTTACGAGAACGCAAAGGACGACCTTCTTGACCTCTTTGCAAAGATCGAGCTTTCCCACTATGAGGACAATTCCCGGGAGCTTGCCCAATTCCGTCTGAAGGCAGAAAACGTCATCGACGTTGCTGTGGACTACATGCGCGCAGGTCTTTACGCCGATGCGCTTTACGCCCTGAAGCTTGCCGACGAATCCTACCCCATGGTACACTTCTACCGCGCGTATCTGGAGGATCTGCTCGGACGCGACGCAGGCAAGGAGCTTGACGTGGCAAACACACTGCCTACGGGCTACTGCTTCCCCTCTCGCCTTGAGGACATTCTCGTGCTCTCCTTTGCAACCGCCAAGGAAAACGCGGGTGCCAACACAAATTACTATCTCGGCTGCCTCTATTACGACAAGTTCCGCTATACCGATGCCGCAAAATGCTGGGAGGCTTGCGTCAAGGCAGACCCCACGCACGGGAAGGCTTGGAGAAACCTCGCCCTTTACTACTTCGATAAGGCGGGCAATGCCGCCGACGCAAGAGCTGCACTCGAAAAGGCTTTGGAATTCAAGAGCGACGACCCCAGACTTCTTCTTGAATACGAGCAGCTCCTCAAAAACACCAATTGCTCCATCGAGGAACGCCTCGCCGTCTACGAAAAGTATCCCGCGCTTCTTGCCGAGCGTGACGACTGCTACCTCGATCAGCTGACCCTGATCTCCCAGACGGGTGACTTCAAAACCGCCATCGAAATGGCGGCAAGGAAGAGATTCCACATCTACGAGGGCGGCGAAGGAAAGCTGACCAAGCAGCACGCGTGGATGCATACCCTCTACGGTAAGGAGCTTTGCGAGAAGGGGCTTTACGAGGATGCCGAGAAGATCTTTGAGAACGGCGTGAACATGCCCAAGTCCTATGGCGAAGCCAAGACCTTCTTCAACCAGGAGGCACACATCTTCTATTACCTTGCAAAGCTTTACGAGGCAACAGGCAAGGCGGATAAGGCACAAAAGGCTTACGAGGAAGCCGCGATCTACAAGGCAGCCGTCTCCGAGCTTTCCCTCTTCCGCGCTTTGGCGCTCATAAAGCTCGGTCGCACCGAGGAAGCACGCGAGGTGCTTGACGAAATGCTCCGCGTTGCGGATAACTTCATCGTCAACAAGGATCTGCGCACCTACTACGGTGTCGGCTCCCCCTCTCCCATGCCCTTTGAGTACGACATCGAAAAGAACAACCTCCGTGACGGTCACATCCTGCGCGCCTTCGCCCTCCTCGGCTACGGCAAAAAGGAGGAAGCCGAGGCATCCATCGCCGTCGCACGCGAGCTTGACCCGAACGACTTCCGCATCTTCGCATTCGATCGGGTGAAGGACTGATTAAAAAAATAAGAAAAGCTTGCGGGGGAACCTTTTTCGGCAAAAAGGTTCCCCCGCGCCCCTTCCAAAAACCTGCACGGAAGGGGTTTTTGTTTTGAGAAACCGCACCGCCATTTTCGGCGGGCGTTCGCAGAACGCCCCTACGGATTCGTATAGATCTTCTGCATTTGCGACAAAAACTTCGGTTCTTCATCGTAGGGGCGACCTGCGGTCGCCCGCATAGCCTCCCTCTTTGAGGCGAGTTTGCGAAGCAAACTGCGAAAGTGAGGCGAAAGCCGAACGTTGAGGTGA
>SVTN01000121.1 GCA_015063765.1 Oscillospiraceae bacterium
TTGTATACCTCCAATATTATACCGCTCGGTGTGGAAGCTCCGGCGGTTATTGCAACCTTTTTGGTGGCATCCGTTTTGTATTCCTCGGAGAGCTCGGATGCAGACTCGATCCGTACAGTATCAGGACAGACGGCGCGGCAAAGCTCATAGAGCTTGCCCGTGTTGGAGCTATCCAGCCCTCCGACCACGATCATGCGGTCAGCGTCGCGCGCCAAGGCGACAGCCTCGGTCTGCCTGTTTTCAGTCACACTACATATTGTATCAAAAATTTTTGCTTTTGTATATAGTTTTTCGTGAAATTTTTGCGTTTTTTTCCATTCTTGAAGACTTTGCGTAGTTTGTGCCGCCAAAATCAGAGATTTTTGGTCATTTTGACGAACCTCAAGATACGCTCCGATGTCGTCTGCGGTGGGAAGAGCCGCCTTTTCGCCCTTGGCATAGCTCATAATGCCAAGAACCTCGGGGTGTGTGGGGTTTCCAAGCAGAACAAAGCGCGTTTCCTCGCTCGTTTCTTCCTCGGCGATCTTGTGAATGCGCTTGACAAAAGGACAGGTGAGGTCTTCCACGCGCACCTCGGGATTTTGCTCGGCAAGACGGCGCAATACCGCCTCATCCTCCTTGGGAAGTCCGTGCGTGCGGATGACAAAAACACAGCGACGGTGGGCGTTTGCGGCACGCGTAACGGCTGCCTCCGCTTCCTCTACCGCGATGGCACGCACGCCGCGCGCGGCGAGAGCCTCGTTATAAAGACGGTTGTGGATAAGTGAACCGATGGTGTAAATGTCGGTGTCGTGACTGCATTCGCCCACAAGCTGCTCTACAAAATCGGTCGCACGCTTCACACCGAAGCAAAAGCCTGCATTTTTGGCTAACGTAACCGACATTTTATGCCTCTTCGATACGGGAGCGGATGATGGCAAGCGCGGCGTCCACGGTGCCGTCAAGATCAAGCTCGGAGTTGTCAAGAAGGATGGCGTCGTTGGCGGCAACCGCAGGTGCTACCTCACGCTCACGGTCATTTTTATCGCGGGTGATAATGTCACGCAGGACCTCCTCATAAGGGGTGTTCATCCCCTTTTCGGCAAGCTCCAGAGTGCGGCGGCGCGCTCTCGCCTCGGCAGAGGCGGTCAAAAAGATCTTGACCTCAGCATCGGGGAAGATCACCGTGCCGATGTCGCGTCCGTCCATGATCACGCTATTCGTTTTGGCAAGATTTCTTTGGGTGTCGAGAAGAAAAGCGCGCACGGCGGGAATGGCGGAAACGCGGGATGCCGCCATGGAAATTTCGGGTGTGCGGATCAGTCCTCCCACGTCCTCGTCGCCGAGCAGAATGTGCTGCTCGCCGCCCTCAAAGCGGACAGAAAGCTTGATCTCTGGAAGCAGCGCAATCACCTTCTCCTCCTCGTCGGGACGCACGCCCTTTCGCGTTACGTAAAGTCCGACGGTGCGATACATTGCACCCGTGTCTACGTAAACGATGCCGAGCTCCTTTGCAATTTTTTTGGCGAGCGAGCTTTTGCCCGCACCGGAGGGGCCGTCAAGAGCGATCTTATAAATCATGTGCGTCTCCTTCATAAAGGGTGTTGATATAGTCTGCGGCGGCAGTCCCTGCGAGGTAGCCCGTAGAAAAGGCGATTTGCAGATTGTAGCCGCCTGTATAAGCGTCGACGTCGATCATTTCGCCTGCAAAGAAAAGCCCTTCGCAAAGCTTTGACATCATCGTTTTGGGGGCGATCTCCTTGACCGAAACGCCGCCCGAGGTCACTACCGCCTCCTCAATGGGGCGAAAGCCCGAAAGCGGGATCTTAAACGCCTTGAGTGCGCGGAGAAGCGCATGCCGCTCCTCGCGTGTGATGAGGTTGACCTTTTTGGTTTTTTCGATACCGACGTAAGAGAGCATCGGCTCTATCATCTTGGCGGGCAAAAGACCGCCGAGAGCGTTTTCAAAATTGCGGTTGGCATTCTTGGCAAAATCGCTTAACAGCCGCGCGTCCAGCGTCGCTTCATCCAAGGCAGGCTTGAGATCGATCACGGCATCTAACTGTGAAAGCGTTTCGCCCTGCAGATGCGCGGACGCGGAAAGGATCATAGGACCCGTTAACCCAAAGTGGGTGAACATCATCTCGCCGAAATCCTCGTAAAGGCATTTTCCGCCATCGCGGCGCACAATAGTGAGCCCTACGTTTTTGAGCGAAAGTCCTTGCATCGCGGCACATAAGGGCGAGGGAGAGGTGAGCGGCACAAGAGATGGAGAGAGGGGCGTTACGGTGTGTCCTGCGGCACGCGCTAAGGAAAAGCCTGAGCCGTCCGAACCCGTTACGGGATAAGAGCATCCGCCCGTCGCTAAGATCACGGCATCGGCAGGGAAGAATTCCCGTCCCATAACGCCCGTCACGCGTCCGTTTTCAACCTGAATGCCCTTCACGTGCTCAAATCGAATGTCAGCATCCGATACATAGCCTCTTAATGCACGCACAATATCCGACGCCTTGTCCGATACGGGAAAAACGCGCCGTCCTCTCTCTGTTTTGAGCGGTACACCCAGCCGCTCGAAGAGTGCCATGGTGTCCTCCGCAGAGAAGGATGAAAAGGCGGTATACAGAAAGCGCGGGTTGTGCACCACGTTTGCGATCAGCTCGGGCACAGGCGCATTGTTCGTCAGGTTGCAGCGTCCCTTGCCCGTGATACCGAGCTTAAGAAGGGTGCGGTCGCGGTGCTCGAAAAGGGTGACGCTTGCCCCCATAGCAAGGGCTGTCCCCGCCGCGAGCATGCCTGCGGCGCCGCCGCCTACGACGGCAATTCGTTTAGTGCTTGTCATAGACGTCGTATTCCTCCCAAAGCCGCTCTAACTTATCAAAGCGTGCGGTGATCTCCGCCTCGCGTTCTCTTGCTACCGATGCGAGAAGCGCATTGATGATGGAGAGGGGCGCCGTGAGAGAATCGGCAAAGGAGGCCATATCGCTTTGCGCGGTCAAAAGGATGTCCGCAAATTCAGCAAGCGGAGAAACGGCGGAGTCCGAAAGGGCGATCACCGTCGCACGCTTGTCACGCGCATAGCGCGCAACGTTAATGGCTGTTTTGGAATATCTCGGGAAGGAGGAAACGAAGAGAACGTCCCCCTCACCGAGCGAAAAGAGCTTTTCAAACGCTTCGGCAGAGGAGGAAAGATCCACTCGCTTGACGTTGTCAAAGATGAGCTCAAGATTATAACTCAAAAACTGCGAAAGCATTGCCGACGAGCGTGACCCGAAAACGTAGATGCGGCGTGCCGAAAGAAGGGCGTTGACTGCCTCGGCAAACACGGCGCGATCGGTGTTTTCAAGCGTATATTTGATCTTTTCGATATCGGCGTTCAAAACCACGGAGAGAAGATCGCCGTTTGAAAGATGCTCGTTGGTCACGGCAATGCGTTGGCTGGAGGTGAGCTTGGTGCGCAAAAGCTCACGCACGGCGTTTTGCATTTCGTGATAGCCCGCATAACCGATCTGGGTCGCAAAGCGCACCACGGTCGACTCGGATACCTCGCAAAACGCACCGAGCTTTGCGGCGGTCATAAAGGCAGCTTTTTCATAGTTGTTTAAGATCGCATTTGCAATACGCTTTTGCCCCTTGGAAAAGGAGGAAAAGTACTCGTCAATGCGTTCAGTGATGTTTTTTGCCATGGGATGTCCCTCTTCAAGACTTATTTTTGGAGAGCGATGGCAAGACGGGAAAGTGTTTCCTCCTTGCCGAGAACCTCCATGATCTCGGTAGCGCCGCCGGGGGTGACGGCAAGACCTGCTGCGGCAACGCGCACGCACCACATAACGGCGCCCGACTTTACGCCAAGACGCTCGGCGAGTGCGAGAAGAGCCTCGTACAGCACGTCGTTCGTGAAGTTCTCCACCGCCTCAAGCGTGGGGATCGCTTCCTTTAAGATCTCCTTGGCAAGCTCCTCGGTGACCTTGTTCTTCTTGTTGGGGAAGAGAGAAGCGTCGTAGTCGGGAAGCGAGAGGAAGAAGGCGATTCTCTCATCGATCTCGGAGAGCTTTGCGATGCGTCCGTGCAGAAGGAGAAGCATCTTCTCGCGGTTGATGTGAGCGGGAATCTCGCTCTTCAAAAATTTTGTTACACGGGCAAGATATTCCTCGTCCGAGAGTGCCTTGATATATTCGCCGTTGAACCAAAGCAGCTTGTCATAGTCAAAGACGGCGGGCGACTTGTTGATCGCCTCCACCGTGAAGACGTCGCGAAGACCCGCGAGATCGAAGATCTCAGTTTCGCTCTGTTCGCCCTTCGGACACCAGCCGAGGAAGGCGATGTAGTTGACGATCGCCTCGGGAAGATATCCGTCTGCCACGAGATCCTGGAAGGAAACTGCGCCGTGACGCTTGGAAAGCTTGGATACGTTGCCCTCGCTGTCCTTACCCATGAGCAGAGGCAAATGCACGTATACGGGACGCTCCCAGCCGAAGGCATCGTAGAGAAGCGCGTATTTCGGGGTGCTCGTCAGATATTCGCTGCCGCGGACTACGTGCGTGACACCCATCAGATGGTCGTCCACCACGTGCGCAAAGTTGTAGGTAGGATAGCCGTCTGCCTTCATGAGGATCTGGTCCTGCAGCTCCTCGTTATCACAGCCGATCTCGCCGAACACGGCGTCGGTGTAGACGGTGCGACCCTCAAGCGGCATCTTTTGACGGATCACGAAGGGAACACCTGCGTCAAGGTTTGCCTTGATCTCCTCAGCGGAGAGGTTGCGGCAATGACGGTCATAGCCGCCCGTAGCATCCTCCTCGTGCAGAGCCTCAAGACGCTCCTTGGTGCAGAAGCAGTAGTACGCCGCGCCCATGTCAATCAGCTTTTTGGCATATTCCA
>SVTN01000122.1 GCA_015063765.1 Oscillospiraceae bacterium
GCCCGTCAGTCCATTGCTCTCTTATTATAACAAAAATAAGCATAGCTGGCTATACCGTTTTGCTCGGTATAGGGCTACGCTTATATTGTACCAAAGAAATGCCATGTAGGCTGCCCCAACGGCAGTCATCCAATCGATCTCGTAAAACGCACCAACGCCGAGGAAAACATACGCCCATCCGTTGGTGAGCATCCATGCAATACCAAAGCACAGCAAAAAACGCGGATTGGTCAACGCCGTGAAAAGCGTCTTACATTTATTCCCGATCCTTCCGACAAGCGTTTTTTTATTTTTTGCCATGCATGCCTCCGATATTTGTTAGTAAAGAAGAGAATGATCTACGTCAATATCCTTCATAAATTCATCGTAGGAATACGCAAGAGAAATCAGCCGTTCTCCGTCAAAGCGATACACCGAAAGAGAGGCGTTTGAGGGCCAAGGCACCTCACACATCAGGTCCGCAGACTTTCCTCTGGCATAGGTTTCCACCGCGCGGATGGGGGTCGCGTGCGTACCGATAAAGACGGTCTTTCCCTCATTTTCCTTTGCAATGGTCAAGACGGTGGACACCACGCGCCCGTAAAGCTCGGCAACCGCCTCACCGCCGACAGGACGGGCGTGCCCAATGTCCTCACGCCAAACCAGACGCTCCTCGGGATATTCCAGATCAAGCGCATCAAAGTTTTTGCCCTCCCAATCGCCCGCATAGATCTCACGCAGTCCGTCGAGAAGGATGGGGTCGGGAGCTGAGCACTTGGAAAGGGCTAACAATGCCGTCTTATGGGCACGGCAAAGGGGACTTGCATAAACGGCATCGGGCGCAAAGCCGATCGACGCAAGATAATCTGCCGCCGCGAGTGCCTGCTTTTCTCCCTTTTCGGTGATGGGAAGGTCGGTATGTCCCAAAAAATCGCGTTTTTGGTTGCCAACGCTCTCGCCGTGCCGTATCATGTAAATTAAAGTTTGCATTTTGAAGTCCTCACTTTTTTACTACCTGTATTATACCATACCCGTTTATGAAAAACAAGGTCGAGATACGAAATATTTACGTTTTTTCTCTTTGCTTTTTGTGTTTTTTGTGCTACAATGAAGAAAAAAGAAAAGGAGGGCTCTCATGGAGAAAAAAGATCTGCTTGCAAGAGCTTTGGTGGCGGCAAAGGATTTTTACCGTGAAAATGGGCGTCCTCTCCCCTGGCGGCGTGACCGCGAGCCCTATCATATTTTTCTTTCGGAGATCATGCTCCAGCAAACGCGCGTCGAAGCGGTCATCCCGTATTATGAAAAGTTTTTAATTCTCTTCCCTACTGTCGCCGACTTGGCAAGTGCCGAGGAGGACGTCCTCTTTAAGGCGTGGGAAGGGTTAGGCTATTACAGCCGCGCACGCAACCTGAAAAAAGCCGCAGAGCGGGTGGTACATCATTACGGCGGCGTTTTCCCAGACACCTTTGACGAGCTTCTTACCCTGCCCGGAGTGGGCAAATATACGGCGGGTGCCATCGCTTCCATTTCCTTCGGGCGAAAAAAGAGCGCCGTGGACGGAAACGCCATCCGCATCTATTCCCGTCTGTTTGCCGACGGGAGAAGCGCAGGCGACGAGGTCTTCAAGGGGAGCATCACCGAAGCACTCGATGCGGTATACCCCGAAGGATCTGCCGCCGCCGATACCACACAGGGACTGATGGAGATTGGGCAACGCTTTTGCCTGCCGAACGGCGCACCGCGGTGTGAAGGCTGTCCGTTTGCCCCCCTATGCGCGGTGGGTAAGGGAGAAGCGGATTACCGCCTTTATCCAAACAAGGAGAAGAAAAAGGCGCGGCGCATCCTGCCAAGGACGGTGCTTCTCATCACCGACGGCGAGGGCTTTTATATCAGAAAGCGTCCCAAAACGGGACTTCTCGCAGGGCTTTGGGAATTTCCCGCGGTCGACGGACATCTCACGGACGGCGGTGCTACAGAAGCTGCAAGAGCGCTTGGCTTTGAAGTGGATGGCGCGATTGAGGGAGTTATGGGAAAGCACATTTTTACCCATCTTGAGTGGCACATGAAGAGCTTTATTCTCCCCGTACCGAATGCCGATACCGACGGCTTTGTGCGCGCAACCCCCAAGGAGATGGAAAACACCTATGCCATTCCTTCTGCTTTTCGCGTATTTTTAGACTACATCAAGGAAAATAAGCAATAAAAAAGGAAGCCGTGAGGCTTCCTTTTTCGGTCTGTGCAAAATATGGCGTCTTATTGAGGGAGGAGCATGTCATTCTCCTTGATCCATCCCATCTTACGCAGTATTGCCGCGAAGATCAGGGAGAGAACGGCGGGAAGAATGAAGCAGATGAGTGCCAAACCGATCCAGTCGAGAGCGACGATCTCGGTGGGATATTCTCCGCCAAACCAGCCGAGGATGATGCCGATGGGGCCAAGAAAACCGCAGGTGCCCATGCCCGAGTTGATGGCGGCGCCGTACATCTTCAAATGGAAAACGCAGGTTGCAAGAGGACCCGTGATGGCAGAGGTAAGGGTTGCGGGGATCCAAATGCGAGGATTTTTGATGATGTTGGGCATCTGAAGCATGCTCGTGCCGATGCCTTGAGAAACAAGACCGCCGACACCGTTCTCACGGAAGGAGATGACGGCGAAGCCAACCATCTGCGCACAGCAGCCTGCAACGGCAGCACCGCCAGCAAGAGCAAGTCCCTCACCGCCTGCGCTGACAATGTCACCTGCTGCGTTCAAAACGACAGCACCCGACAGCTGAAGTGCGGCACAGATTGCGGCAGAGGAAATGGGAAGGGTGAGTGCAACTCCGATCACGACCGAAACGATAAGACCCATAAGGAAGGGCATCAGTGTCATGGAAAAATCAATGAACCTCGTGATCTGCGAGGTGATAAAGCCGATGCCGGGGGCAACCAAAATAGAAAGACCGCAGCCCGCGACCAGCGTAACGAAGGGGGTGACGAGAATGTCGACCTTGGTTTCTTTGGAAACGAGCTTACCAAGCTCTACTGCGATAATGGCGATGAGAAGAACCGAGATCGGACCGCCCGCGCCGCCGAGAAGGTTTGCGGCATATCCGACACCTGCCGCCGAATAGAGGACAAGCGGCGGTGCCTTTAAGGCATATGCAATGGCGATTGCCATGGCAGGTCCGCTGACAGCGGAGCAGTAGCCGCCGACAGTTGCAAAAAAGCCGAGATGCGGGATCATACCGAGCGTCTTTAAGATCGTACCGATCAGAAGAGACGCAAACAGACCCTGCGCCATAGCGCCCATCGCGTCGATCCCGTACCGCTTTGCCGAGATCACGACGTCTTTACGTTTGAAAAATTCCTTGACCTTGTTCATGGTTTCGCCTTTCTTTTTGTTTAATTTTTAAATATTGTTCAACATTGTAGCACTTTCGACACCGTCTGTCAAGCACTCACGAGGATTTTTTTCAAAATTTACAATTTCAGACAAAGAAAAAGCCGAAAACGCAAACAAAGGTTTACGCTTTCGGATGTTCTGCCCATAGATCCACACGGGCGCGGAGGGTGTTTTCGGCTTCGATAAAGACGGTGTATCCCTCTTTTGTTTCGGCACATTTGGTTTTTACCGTCTCACCCGCGCAAATGGGCTTAATGTAAGAAATGTGAAAGGCGCGCACAGCATGCGCGTTATATACCGCTTTGGGGATCGCCTCAAAGGCATAGTCGAGATACACGAGATTGTGCACGTGCTCGTGCACGTCAAAGTCGCCACGCCGCAGGGCAACCGTCTTTTCGGACTGCGTGCGCTTGACGCTATGCCGCACGGGCGTGGGAATTTCTCCAAACACCGAACGGGAAAGCGCGCCGTAGCGCAAAAAGGTTTGGTCGTCCACACGCAAAATTCTTTTGTCGGCGACGGAGACCCTCGCCCATTTCGAGGTAGAAAGAGCGATCAGGTTTCCCATATCGTCGCGCATGCGAAATTCTCTTGCAAGCCCGACCGATCTTGTATCCTTGCGGCAAAAGGTTTCCACCTTCACGCGCAGTCCCATCGGGATGCGGGTATAGATCTCAACATACCAATCGGTCAGATACCACGCTTCACCGCGCGCAAGGCACTCCGCCACCGAGTCGCCGACTGCGGCAGAATGGCGTGTCGCGGCATTTTCAAATATTTTGAGGATGCCTGCGGGGGACAGCCTCAGATCCTTGCCATACTCCTCAAGCATGGGGGTGACCGTCATGCGATAGACCATATTTCTCCTTTCTCAAAAAGGAAGAGAATTTGTTTTCCAAAGAAGATAAAGTGCGCCATCCTCCACCGAAACAGTGACCGTATCCCCGATCGCTTCATTTGATACGCCCAAGGGAAAATCGTTTGTCAGGGTCGCGCCCGAAAGCGGATATTTTAATCCCGTAAGGGTCACGCCGTGCGAAGACGCCGAGAGCGAAAAAACCGAAACGGTTCCCGAAGCGGAAAAAGAGATGCTGTCATTGACAAGCACCGTTCCTACCATGTCTTCCCCAACAAGAAAAACACGGCATCCTTTTTTTGCAGCCCCGAGGGCTGTTTGCACCGCACCGAAGGTGTGGTCGGGTCTGCCGCCGGTACATCCGTAAAGCGCAAACACGGAATAGCCGCGGCGGATTCCCTCCTCAATGGCGAGGGCGGTATCTGTATCATCCTTCTCGACGGGATGCTTCACGGTGGGAACACCGCAGGGCGCGTCCGAGGAATCAAAGTCACCGACCGCCAAATGCGGCGCGATCCCCATTCGAGCGAGTGCCGTTTGTCCGCCGTCGGCGGCAATGATAAAGTCACCCTCTCGCGGTGAGAGCTTGGCGCAATGCGGTGCGGCACCGACGATATAGCAAACCG
>SVTN01000123.1 GCA_015063765.1 Oscillospiraceae bacterium
GCCCACCCCTCGGTATAGTGGCGGATGATATGCTCGGCAATACGCGCCCATTTCGCATAATCCGTAGGAGGCGCGATCCAGTAGGATTTGACGTGCGCGGCATTTTCAATCGTCACGCCAAGGCGGTAATACGGCTCGACCTTCGCCTTGACGAGCTGATTGATCAAAAGATCGGTAAAAGCAAAATCGTAGGAGGCGGGATCGTTTTCGTCCGCATTGAGGTCGCGGAAGATATTGGGAATATCCACGTATTTGCCGCCGCCGAAGGCGCCGCCCACGTCATGCAAACGGGAGTACGGAATGCCAGCTTCGGTCAGATAGTGAAAAAATATGTCGCTCGCATTAGAGGTCACGGGTGGCTGACCGCCCGCGTGCATGGGCTTGATCGCTTTCTCACTCTTCGAAAGATCCAATCTAACGGTTGCCATATTTTTATCTCCCTTTCTTTATCGGCAAGCGTAGGTCAAGAACGCCTCGATTGCCGTTTTCATGCCGTCCTCGTCGATCATGAAGGTGTTCTTGTGGGAGGGACCCGTACAGCCCTTCGCCTCATTGCGGGTGCCGAAGCGGAAGATAAAGCCCTTCCCCTTTGCCAAGATCCAGCCGAAGTCCTCCGAGCTCATGCGCGGAGTGACACGCCCAATCTGCATGCCCGCCTCCTTGATCGTTTTTTCAAAGAGAAGCGCCGCCGCCTCATCGTTATGCACAGGGACGGTGCTCATTTTCCAGTCGATCTCGCATTTGCCGCCGAATTTCTCGGCAATGACCGCGCAGATCGCGCGCACGCGGGACTCCACGCGCGAGGCAAAATCCATATCGTAGAAGCGGAAGGAGATATCCATCTCACAGCGGTCGGGAACCACGTTGTGCGCCGTACCGCCCGAAAGCCTGCCGTTGCACCAGATGTAGGGGATGCTTCCGCCCGCCTCTTTGGCGACCGCCGCTTTCATGGCGTTATACGCCTCGACCCCCATTGCCACGGCATCGACACCGTTCTCGGGGAATGCCGCGTGGGAGGTCTTACCGATGAAGGTGATGGAGAGCGGCACGCAAGCCGCCATATAATCTCCGGGGCAAATAACAAGCTGACCGACGGGCACGGTATTATCGCAATGCGTACAGACCGCTTCCGTCACGCCTTCCATAACGCCCGCGTCCATCATCATTTTCGCACCGCTGACGGCGCTTTCCTCGGCAGGCTGGAAGATGAGGCGCACGCGTCGGGTAAGTTCCCCCTCGTGTGCCTTAAGGTACTTCGCAACGGCAAGAAGGATCGCCGTGTGGGAATCGTGACCGCAGGCATGCATTTTTCCTGCGACCTTGGATTTAAAAGGCAGGTCGTTGATCTCCTCAACGGGAAGCGCGTCCATATCGGCACGCAAGAGAAGCAGCTCCTCCCCCTCGCCGACCTCGGCAACCACACTGCACACGCCGTAGGCATGGGAGGGCGCATAGCCCATTTTCTTTAGCTCCTCAGTCACGAGGGCGGTGGTGCGGGGCAGATCGAAGCCGATCTCGGGATATTCGTGGATATCGCGGCGAAGCCTCACCGCGTAGTCGAAAAGCTCGTTTAAGTTTTTGATATCCATATCGAAAAGTTCCTTTCATATTAAAAGACAAAGAGTGTGCCGTGGCTTGCGTCCGTTTTGATTTTGCATCAAAACGGACAGAGCAGAAGACCGATCCTTCGGACTCGGGCGAAAGCTCTTTACTCCTTGAACATACGGTTGACGTGGTCGATCATGGTGCGGATCATCATATCGCCGCCCTCGTGTCCTACGTTACCGCTGGCAACGTAGGCACTGTAATGACCGCCCTTCTCCGCCTTTTCGGTGGGAAGGTAGCCGCCTCTGCCGCAGGAGAGCTGCATGATGAAGGTCTGCTCGGCGTAGCTTCTTGCCTTTAAGCGGTTACCGTAGTCGAGGAACAGCTCAAAGGGACAGGTGACGAGTGCGATATCGCCAAGACGGATCACGTGCACCTCGACATTATAGGTCTCCTTGAACTGCTGTTCTCTGTAACGGTTGATGGTGCCTGCATGCACGTACATTTTCGCAATATTCTCAAAGTTATAGACACCGCTCTTGGCTTCATCGGCAAGAGCACGGAGTGCCGCGTCCGCCTCACGGTATTCGGTGGGGTTGACTTTGCGGAGCGGCAAATCGAGCGAGAGGATCTCGTGGCGGAAGACCGCTTCGTCACGCAGCTCCGTGACCTCCTCAAGCACCGAGAGGATCTCGTTTGCCACGCGCTTGCCCGCGCGCGTACAGCCCGAAACGTCGTACATCGAGGGGTCAGCCTTGCGCTTTAAGGGGTTGGGGCGCTTGATATTGGGATCCTTGATGGGAGTCTCGGGAATGACCCAGCGCACAAGGTCGCGCGGGCACTGGTCACCCGCCGCGCCGCAAAGGGGCAAGAAGAAGACGTCCTTGCCAAGCTTTTCACGGATGATCGCTTTGGCTCTGCCCCAATAGTCTGCCGATATAAGATCTCTTTGACCGAGGATCTGCGCAGGGCAGGCGATATTCGGCACGATACCGATGAGGCTTTTATCCTCATCGTAGACGTAAAGAAGTTCAATGCCCGAATCGTTACCGCCCTCCAAGGCGACAAAGTTCGCGGTGTTTGCATCGCCCCACATGGCGGCAGAGCCGTCATCATAGGTCACGCGGCGGCACATGCCGACCGCCGCTCTGCCGAACTCATTGGCGATATAGGCATTTTTGCGCGCCTTCCATGCGCGAAATGCGGCGAGCGCGATCTTGTCGGTGACAAGCTCGGTGGATTCGACGGGGGTCATGACCGTATCGTCGGGTTCAGCGGTGGATTCATAGAAGGTGCCGTCCATATATTCCTGAATAATAAGGAAGGGGGGAGTGACACCGATGTTATTGGCGGGATTCGCAAAGGTATGTGAGGAATGGGTATGGGTCGCACCGATGATGACCTTTTTAGGATCAAGCTCACCGCCGAGGGCGACGTATTTCTCACGCGCAAGGTTGATGAGATAAGGCTGGGTTTCGCCGATATCGGCGGAAACAATAATGACCTCTTCCCCGTCTGCCTCAAGAGCCATAGCGGTAACGGTCAAGGGGGACTCGATCACATCTGAAATTCTTTCGTAAAACTGACCCGATAAGGAAATTTTCTTACCGGGAAGAATGCTTTCTTCGGCAAATCCGATCTTAAGCTTACTCATAAGTATTCCCTTCCTTTCATTTGGTTCCAAATGCTTTTTTCATACGTTCCAGTGCTTCCGTCAGCTTTTCGTAGGTTGCGGCATAGCAAATACGAATAAAGCCTTCTCCGCCCACTCCAAAGGCAGAACCGGGAGCTGTAACAACGTGTGTTTTTTCAAGAATGTATTCGGCGGCTTGCTCACTTGTCATGCCAAAGCCCGTGATATTGGGGAAGACGTAAAACGCACCTCGGGGCATAAGGCAGGAGAAGCCCTTGATGCTGTTAAGTCCCTCCACGATCAAACGGCGGTTTCTGTCATAATATTTAACCATTTCAGCAACATCACCGTCGCCGCGATAGATCGCCTCGATAGCACCCCTTTGCATTGGCTCGGGGATGCTGGCAATCATGTTTTCCTGCAGCTTGATCAAGGATTCCATAATGCGCTCGTTCGCGCAGATGTAACCGACACGGAAGCCGGTCATCGCAAAGGTCTTGGAAAAGCTGTTTATGGTGAGAACATAGTCCTCAATCCCCGGAATAGATGCAAGACTCTTTTGCTCAAAGCCGTCATAAACGAGCTTTTCATAAGGCTCGTCGGAAATGACGAAAATTTTATACTTTTTGACCAGCTCTGCGATTGCAAGAAGATCTTCATAATCAAGAACGCCACCCGTCGGGTTGGAAGGTGAGTTGACGATGATCAGCTTGGTCTTTTCCGTAATGAGCGGTTCGATGACATCTGCCGTCATTTTGAAATCGTTTTTTTCGTCTACTTTTGCATAAACGGCAACGCCGTTTACCATATCGATCTGTCCTTTATAGTCGGGCCAGTTCGGTCCTTGCAGTATGACCTCGTCTCCCGGATCAACGAGCGTGACCATGGCAAGCATCAGTGCCTGCGTTGCACCGCCCGTTATCATCAGATTTTTATCGGGATCGCATTCGATGCCGTTTTCTTTTTTCAGCTTATAGGCGATGGCATCGCGCAAGGGCCCTATGCCTGCGTTGGGCGTATATTTGGTTTCGCCTGCGCGAAGCGACTCGATTGCCGCTTCGATCACATAATCGGGCGTGCGGAAGCCGGGTTCACCGAGCGTAAGATTGATAGAATCGGGGTATTTTTTTGCGAGCTCAAACATGCGTCTGACGCCTGAAGGAAGCGCGTTCTGTGCAGCATGGCTCAAAAGAATTTCATTTTTCGGACTCATATGCTTCTCCTGTTTTTATTCTTCTTCGACATCGGGCAAAACGGTAGGCGCAAATTTGTGTTCCACGAGCGAAAGCATGGTCTGACTTTTGGTAACGCCCTTCTGCTTTTTCAAAAACAGGAGCTTATTTTCAAGCGTTTCCACGCTTGAAGCGCAGACCTTGACGATATAATCATATTCTCCTGTTACAGCATAGCATTCTAAAACGTCTGCATCCTTTTCGATGCACCGCAAAAGATTATCCACCGATTCACCGTACTGTATAGCAAGCAGAATATACGCCATGACCGCTTTATTCATTGCCTTGGCATCGGTCAGGACGGTTGCCTGCTTGATCATACCGCTTTCTTTCAGCTTGACGATGCGTTTATTGACGGCAGGCACGGACAGTCCCACCGTCGCACCGATCTCGGTAGAGGTAGCGTGCGCATTTTCCGACAGTATTTTTATGAT
>SVTN01000124.1 GCA_015063765.1 Oscillospiraceae bacterium
AGCTGCCTTTGCCTTTTCAGCGAGGGCTGCAAATGCTTCCTTGTCGTATACAGCGATCTCAGCGAGCATCTTGCGGTTCAGATCGATGCCAGCCTTCTTAAGACCGTGTACCATGGTGGAATAATTCATGCCGCATACCTTTGCCTGAGCAGAGATACGAGCGATCCAGAGAGAACGGAACTCTCTCTTCTTCATCTTACGGCCTGCAAAAGCGTAGTTTCCGCTCTTTGCAACAGCCTGCTTAGCCATCTTAAAATGCTTGCTCTTTGCGCCCCAATAGCCCTTAGCGGCCTTCAGCACGCTCTTTCTTCTCTTGCGCGTCATCATTGCGCCTTTTACTCTTGCCATTTTACTATCCTCCTAATTCTTTCTTTCGTCGCTTACTTCAGAATAAGCGTTCTGTAGATAGGCGCCATGCTTTCGCTCATGGTTGCGCCGCCGCGAAGCTGTCTCTTGCGCTTTGCGGTCTTGATGCCGAGCTTATGACGGCGGTTACAGTGGTTGATCTTCACTTTGCCGGTTGCGGTAAGAGAAAATCTCTTCGCAGATGCCTTATGCGTCTTTACTTTTCCCATTTTTGTTTCTCCTTTAATGTTTACGGTGAAAACCGAATTTTAAACTTGTTAGTTGCCGGATTTGGTGCTCGCCTTTAAGGGGGAGATCACAACGGACATATAACGTCCCTCAAGAACAGCACCCTTCTCTGCAGCACCGACCTCGGCGCAGGCAGCCTGAAACTTTTCAAGAACCTCTTTACCAAGCTCCATGTGCGTCATTTCGCGTCCCTTGAAGCGAACGACCGCCTTGACCTTGTTTCCGTCCTTGAGAAAGCCGATAGCATGATTGACACGGGTCTGAAAGTCGTGAACGTCAATACGGCAGGAAAGCTGAACCTCCTTGAGCTTGGTGATCTGCTGCTTTTTCTTGGCTTCCTTTTCTCTCTTGTCGCGCTCAAAGCGGTATTTGCCGTAGTTCATGGCGCGGCATGCGGGAGGGGTTGCCGTAGCAGACATCAGGACAAGGTCGAGGTTTCTCGAATACGCGTACTCCTTGGCGTCGTTCAGCGGCATGATACCGAGCTGCTGACCGTCTTCACCGACAAGGCGAACTTCCTTTGCTTTAATGTCGTCGTTGATGAGTAATTCCTTCGTGCTAATCTTTCTGCACCTCCGAAAAAAAATAAGGCATGCAGTCCTAGTTACCGCATGCACAAAGTCCCACCGAAAGTGGGAAATATGTTGACCGTATGCGCCTTTTGCGATACGGTGAGTGCGGCAAGCAACTGCTTTACTGTGGTAGTATAGCACGTTTGGCGACATTTGTCAAGTGTTTTTTCGAAAAAAATTCAATTATTTTCAAGTCCCTTACCTCTTGGAAGAAAACTTTTTTTGTTTTTGCTCCCGAAATTCTTGATTTTAAGAGAACTATATGATATAATAGTATGAAAAAGTGTTTACCGTGCCCCGTGCACTGCGATATACACGAGAAAAACAAAAAGGAAATAACCATTTACCATGCCGAAAACCATTGAAAGAGCAAAAGAGCTCTCTTTACCCATGATCGCCGTCAGAGGAACGGTTGCGTTCCCCGGCGTACAAATGAATTTAGACCTGATCCGCGACGCGTCTTTGCGCGCCTTCTCCTTAGCAAGCGAAGCGGACGGACGCATTCTCTTGCTCGCGCAAAAGGATGCCGATATCGATGCACCGACCGAAAAGGATTTTTATCACGTCGGTACGGTGTGTCAGATCAGACGTGTAAGCCGTCCGGAGGACGGCGGTCTTTCCGTTGTCTTTGAAGGCATTTGCCGCGCCAAGGTTTCCGCCGTTCGTTATGAAGACGACTGCTTCTTCGCGTCCGTGATATGCAAAACGGTTCACGTAGAGGAGGACGCCGGCAGCGACGCTGAAGAAAAGATGCAGACCGTCTTGAAGATGATCGAGGACATCCGCCCGATGCATCCCATCTTAAACGATGAGATCGTCAAGGCGGCAACGGCGCTCAAAGCCCCCGGCGGCTTCTGCGATTTTGTCGCCTCTGCTGCTCTTCTCAACTACAAAAGCAAGCAGCGCATTCTTGAAGTCTTCCACCCGTTGACCCGACTTGACCGTCTGCTCTTCGTCGTAGAAGAGGAATTTCAGTTCATCGCGCTAGAATACAGCATCCACCGCCAGGTCAAGGAGCGTATTGATCAGCATCAAAAGGAATACTTTTTGCGTGAGCAGGCAAAAGTCATACAGCAGGAGCTTGGCGAGGACGATGATGAGATCGCCGAATATCACGACCGCATTGAAGCGGCAGAGCTTCCCGAACAGGTAAAGGAAAAGCTACTCAAGGAGCTTGGCCGTCTTTCGAAGACGCCATTTGGCGCTGCGGAAAGCGCTGTGCTTCGTTCCTATCTTGACACCTGCCTTGAGCTTCCTTGGTGCAAGAAAACAACGGCAAGCACCACCGTTAAGGCGGCAAGAGCCGTTCTTGATGCAGACCACGCGGGACTTGAAAAGATCAAAACCCGTATCCTTGAATACATCGCCGTCAAGCAGCTTTCCCCCGATGTCAAAAACCAGATCATTTGTCTTGTCGGCCCTCCCGGTGTTGGTAAGACCTCCATCGCCGCCTCCATCGCACGCGCCATGAAGCGCAAATATGCCCGTATTTCTCTCGGCGGTATTCGCGACGAAGCGGATATCCGCGGACACAGAAAGACCTACGTGGGTGCGATGCCCGGACGCATCGTGGAAGCCATTACATCTGCAGGTGTTTCCAACCCCGTCCTTGTACTAGATGAGATCGACAAGCTTTCCTCGAGCATGCACGGCGATCCCGCATCCGCGCTTCTTGAGGTGCTTGACCCCGAGCAGAACAAATATTTCCGCGATCATTTTCTTGAACTGCCGCTTGACCTTTCCGATTGCGTATTTATCGCAACGGCAAACGACTACGATAGCATTCCTCTCCCCCTCATTGACCGTATGGAGATCATTCGGGTATCCTCTTATACCCGCACCGAGAAGTTCACGATCGCCAAGCGTCATCTGCTTCCCAAGCAGCTCTCGCGCCACGGGCTTTCAAAGCGCACGCTTCGCTTTACCGATGAAGCACTGTATGAGCTGATCGATTTCTACACGCGCGAAGCAGGCGTCCGCACCTTGGAGCGTGAGATCGCTTCCCTTTGCCGCAAGGCGGCAATGAAGATCGCCGAGGGAGAAGCAAAATCGGTACGCATCACCCCCGCCACCGTCAACGAAATGCTCGGCAAGCGCAAATTCCTGCGCGAGGATCTTGAAAAGACCAATCCTGTCGGCGTTGTAAACGGACTTGCCTACACGCAGAGCGGCGGCGACCTTTTGAAGGTTGAGGCACTTGTTATGGAGGGCACGGGCAAGGTCACCCTTTCCGGAAGCCTTGGCGACGTCATGAAGGAGTCGGCAGGACTTGCGGTCAGCTATATCCGCACCGTTGCCAAATCGCTCGGCATTCCCGAAGACTTCTACAAAACCAAGGATATCCATATCCACTTTCCCGAGGGTGCCGTTCCCAAGGACGGTCCCAGCGCGGGCGTTGCCATGAGCTGTGCGCTTGCAAGTGCCCTTTCGGGTGCTCCCACGCGCCGCGACGTCGCCATGACGGGAGAGATCACCCTCCACGGAAAGGTGCTCCCCATCGGCGGACTCAAGGAAAAAACCATGGCAGCATACGCTTCGGGCATTCAAACTGTTTTGATTCCCAAGGGGAACGAAAAGGATCTCGACGAGATCGACAGCGAAGCCAAGGCAGGTCTTCGCTTCGTGCTTTGCGAAGAGATCACGGACGCCTTCCGCGAGGTGTTGCTTGACGCACCTCGTGTCGAAGCGATCCCCGACACGCCTCTCTTTACGACAGCACCGTCCGAGCAAAAGCATCCCCAGCTTTGCCGATAAGGAGCAACCATGCAAAAGCCGAACTTAAACAATCTGCGTCTTAAGATCAGCGCAGGCACGCCTGCACAGTTCCCACGGGACGCCATTCCGCAGATCGCCTTTTCGGGGCGCTCCAACGTTGGAAAAAGCTCACTCATCAACACGCTGCTTGGAAGACGCACCTTTGCGCGCGTTTCCTCAGCACCCGGAAAGACGGTCACGGTAAACTTTTTCGACATTGACGGGAAGCTCACCTTTGTCGATCTTCCGGGGTATGGCTACGCCAAGCGCTCGAAGGAAGAGCTTTTGGCATTCAGCCGTGTGACGGACGGCTTTTTCACGAAAAATCCCGCACGCGATCAGTTAAAGCTTGTCTTACAGCTGATCGATGCACGCACGGGACCCACCGACGACGATCTTTCCATGATACAGTATCTCGTCGACACGGAGCTTCCCTTCTTGATCGTAGCAACCAAGTCGGACAAGCTCAGTAAAACTGCGCTTGCAAAAGCGCTTGGCGAAATGAAGGAAACGTATTTCTCTGAGATCGACATTCCCATTCTTCCCTTTTCGTCCGAAACCCGCGAGGGCAAGGACGCTCTTTGGAGTGAAATTTACCGCGCGCTCTCATAAAAGGAGATCTCATGAACAGGATCGCACAATACCTCATTACCATTCCCGCCGTGCTTCTCGTGATCGTCTTTCACGAGCTTGCCCACGGCGTTGCGGCATACAAGCTTGGAGATCCGACTGCCAAGCGCATGGGGCGTCTTTCTCTCAACCCCCTAAAGCATCTAGACCCTATCGGTGCTCTTTGCATGGTGCTTTTTCATTTTGGTTGGGCGAAGCCCGTACCCGTAGACATGCGTTATTTTCGCGATCCCAAGCGGGATATGGCGATCACGGCGCTTGCAGGACCTCTTTGCAATCTC
>SVTN01000125.1 GCA_015063765.1 Oscillospiraceae bacterium
TTTGACATTTGGGATACCGAAGGAAGTATTGTCAGAAAAGAACAGCCTTTATGCACCGCTCTGATTGGTAAAAGTTTGAAGTCCCGTCTTTATGGCGGCAAGCGCATAGACGGCGGCACCGACGGGGAGTGCGTCCTCATCAAAGAGCACCCGTGGGTGGTGCAGAGGGTACTCGTACCCTCGCCCCGATTCCCCTGCCGCGATGGCAAGTGCGACCGCAGGAACTTCATTTGCAAGCACGGCAAAGTCCTCGGCGGCATTTCCTCTTGACGGCGGCATTTTCTTTGCATGGAAGCCGTTTTGTGATAATGCTTCCTCCAGCATAGAAAGAAGACGGGGGTCGTTTTCTAAGGGCGGACACCCTCCCAGCCACGTAACGTGTGCGCTTGTATCTCCCGTGAACCTTTCGCACCGCTCTTCGAGCCATGCCCCAAAGCGCCCAAGCTTTTCGGGGTGCATGGAGCGAATGCTGCCCGAAAGCGTAGCTTTTGCAGGCACGATGTTTGCGGCATCCCCTGCCTGCCACTTGCCGACCGACAGTAGGAGATCTTCGCCCATTTTCTCCCTTTCCTTTTGCATCGCGTTAAAAAGCGCCACGGCGCCCTCTATGGCATCGGCGCCCTTTTCCCTTTCGCCGATATGGGCACTTTTCCCCAAGACATTCAGCTCAAAGAAGCAGGCGGCGGGGGCGGCGACGCCTGTGGGCGGTAAGAGAAGCGTGCCCGTTTTGAAGGGAACGGCGGTGACGGCGTGGAGCATAAACGCAGCCATCACGCCCGTGAGCACACCCGCCCGTTTCATATTCTCCGCCCCCGCAAGAATTTCCTCGGCGGGCTGAAACAAAAATCGCACGGGTGCTTTTAGCTCGCGTCTGTACCTCATCAAGAGATATGCTGCGCCAAGGAGCATCGCGGTGTGCATATCGTGTCCGCAGGCGTGCATGCATCCGTTTTCGGCGCGGAAGGAAAGTGTCGTTTCTTCTTCCAAAGGCAGAGCGTCCATGTCCGCACGCAAAAGAATTGCAGGCGTGCCCCTTTCCCCTGCGGAAAGCTCGCAAACGACGCCGCCTTTTCCAAGATCGATTGGCTTATATCCCATGGAAAGCAAAGCGTTCTTCACATATTCCGTTGTTTTCGGCAAAGAAAATCCGCATTCCGCAAAGCCGTGCAAGCGGCGGCGTGCGCTTGTGAGAAAGGGCTTGATCGCCGCCGCTTCCTTTTGTAGCTCGTTCATCTTTTTCTCCCTCTGCTTTTTTAAAAAGTATTTCACGGGTGATGGGGGAATACTCTTGCTTTTTTGGAAAAAGTTATGTATAATAAATGAAAAAGAAAGAAAAAGGAGAAAAACATGGAATTCCACGTCAATCACCCTGTGCTCTATCTGATCGCGGGTGCCGTGATCCTGCTCGTGCTGGCACAGTCCGTTTTCTTCCTTGTGCGTGCGCTTCGCCGCGCCAAGGAGCTGGGAATGGACAAGCAGAAGCTGCGTAAGATCATGATTTCCGTTTCTATTTTCACCGTCGCGCCCGCCGTTTCTATTCTCGTCGGCGTGCTTGCCCTTGCCAAAAAGCTTGGCGTTGCTCTGCCTTGGCTTCGTCTTTCTATCATCGGCTCGCTCAGCTACGAAACCATCGCCGCAGAAACGACCTTGAAGCAGCTCGGAGATACCCTTGACGCTTCGGGCTTCGTTACCGTTTTGTTTGTTATGACCTTCGGTATCGCGCTCGGTCTTATCCTCACTCCGATCTTGACCAAGCGCATTCAAAAGGGCATCAAGAGCCTTGAAAAGCGTGATAAGAAGTGGAGCGAGATCTTCAATAACGCCATGTTCCTCGGCATGATCTCGGCATTTCTCGGCTATGTCTTCTGCGATTTCAGCAACGTGTTTTCGGGAGATACGTCCGCTCTCATCCCCGTCCTCGTTATGGCGTCGAGCGCTCTTATTATGGTAGCGTGCGCACTTGTGGCGCGCTTGCCGAAAATGAAGTGGATGCTTGACTACGCCTTGCCCTTCAGCCTGCTCGGCGGTATGGCGATGGCAATTCCGTTTACCGCTTGGCTTGCGTGAGGAGGTGTCTGTGATGAAACAAAACAAAGAAAAGCTTACTTATCTTGAAAGTGTACACTATTATGGACGCATTTGGGGCTTTGCTCTGTGTGCCGTTGTGCTCGCTGTTCCTTTTGCCGTTGCCTTCCTTTTTGGCGCCGCACCCGATTTTAAGGCGCTTTTAGCCGCGGCGATCGCCATCCTTCCCATGTATTGGGCGGTGGGTCTTGTCGAGGTCTTCACCTACGTGCCCATGCTGGGTGCGGGCGGTGCTTACCTCTCCTTTGTTACGGGTAATATCTCCAACCTCAAGCTCCCTTGCGCCTTGGATGCGATGAATCGCGCTGAGGTGAAGGCAAGCGAGGAGGAGGGAGAGATCGTTTCCACCATCGCCATTGCGACGTCCAGCATCGTAACGACGGTGATCATCTTCCTTGGCGTTCTCTTGATCATTCCCTTGACGCCTTTGCTTGAAAACCCCGCCCTTGAGCCTGCGTTTGATATGATCCTACCCGCCCTCTTCGGCGGACTTGCCGTGGCGTTCGTTTCGAAAAATGTCAAGCTCGCGATCGCTCCCATGATCCTGATGCTCGCGCTCTTTATCTTCGTTCCCGCACTCAACGAGGGAACGGTGGGCATCATGGTGCCCGTCGGTGTGCTCTTCACCGTAGCAGTTGCACGCATCCTCTACAAAAAAGGAAAACTTTAAAATGGAAATAGTAGTTTACATTTTGTTGGGCGTTGCGGCGCTCGTCCTTGGATTGCTTGCGGTCGTCTTGTGCCGTACGCTTGCGTTCCGCCCCAAGAAAGCCGCTCCCCCCATGCCCAAGGATACCGATTTTGACGGTGACGCTGTCATCGAGCGTCTTCGCACGCTTGTGCGTTATCCCACCGTTTCTTACACCGAAAAGGAAAAAGAGGACGAGGAAGCCTTCCGCGGGCTGATCTCCGCGCTTCCCACCCTTTATCCGAACGTCTTTTCCGTCTGCGAGTACCGTGAGCTGCCCGACCGTGCGCTTCTGTTCCTTTGGAAAGGAAAGACAGCGGGCGAGCCCTCCGTGATGATGGCGCACTACGACGTCGTTCCCGTCAACGCCGACGCTTGGGAAAAGCCGCCCTTTGAGGCTATCGTCGAGGACGGTGTGCTTTGGGGACGCGGTACGCTTGATACCAAGGTCACCTTCAACGCTGTGCTCTCTGCGGTCGATACCCTCATCTCGCGCGGATTTACCCCGGAGAATGACGTTTACCTCGCCTTTTCGGGCGGTGAAGAGATCAACGGCGACGGCGCGCGCAACATCGTTTCGTATTTCAAGGAGCAGGGAATTACCCCCGCACTTGTTGTGGACGAGGGCGGTGCTGTCGTGGAAAACGTCTTTCCCGGTGTTAAGAGCGCCTGCGGCATGATCGGCATTGCGGAGAAGGGTATGATCAACGTTTCCTACCGCAACCTGTCTGCCGGCGGACACGCCTCTGCCCCCAAGCCGCATACTCCCGTTGGCATTCTCTCCCGTGCCTGCACGAGAATTGAGAACCATCCCTTCCCCTTGCACATTTCAAAGCCTGTTGCCGCCATGTTTGATACGCTCGGCAGACATTCAAGCTTTGTTTATCGCATGATCTTTGCCAATCTTTGGCTCTTCCGTCCTGTACTCGACGGCATCTGCAAAAAGAGCGGCGGTGAGCTGAACGCTCTCATGCGCACGACGGTCGCCTTCACCCAGATGGAGGGAAGTGCCGCTCCCAACGTGATTCCGCCCGAGGCGACCATGGTTTCGAACATCCGCTTAAATCCTGCCGACACGGTGGAGAGCGCGCTTGCGCGCCTTCAAAAGACGGTGGACGATGAGAGTGTTGAGATCAAAGCGCTTTACGGCATGAACCCCAGCCGCATCTCCGAGATCAACTGCCCTGCATGGGATAAGGTCGCTTCTGCCGTTTCCGCCACCTGGCAGGGCTGTATCGTAACGCCTTACCTCATGATGCAATGCTCCGACTCCCGTCATTACGGCGAGATCTCGGATAAGGTCTACCGCTTCTCGGCGATGGATCTGACGGGCGAGGAGCGTGCCACCATTCACGGAAACAACGAGCGTATCCGTCTGTCGACGGCGTGTGATGCCGTTTCCTTCTATCTTGCGCTTTTGAAACAATGTTAACTTTAGTATACAAAAAAGACCTTACACCGCGGTGTAAGGTCTTTTCCTTTTTATGCTTTTCCGAGAACGATCAAAAGCACGCTGATATCAGCAGGGTTCACCCCCGAGATGCGGGAGGCTTGTCCGATGGATGCGGGACGGAGCGCGTCCAGCTTTGCCGCCGCCTCCAGGCGAAGCCCCTTGATGGACTTATAGTCAATGTCGGCAGGGAGTCGATATTCTTCCAGCTTTCTCTGCCGTTCGACCTCCTTGCGCTGGCGCGCAAGGTAGCCCTCGTATTTGATCTCGATCTCCGCCGTTTCAATGACGTCGACGGGAAGCGGAGGACGGGAGGGGTCGATCTCCTTCAGTGCCTCGTAGGAAAGCTCGGGGCGGCGGAGAAGATCGGCAAGCTTCACACCCGTATCGATGGGGGTAGAGCCCAGCCCTTCAAGCACCGAAAGAACGGCGCCTGACGGTGGGATCACCGTCGATTTTGCACGTGCGATCTCCTTTTCGATGGCGGCACGCCTTGCTGCGAAGCGCTCGTA
>SVTN01000003.1 GCA_015063765.1 Oscillospiraceae bacterium
TATGCCCTCTTGGGCGTGAGGGGATTTATATCATATCGCATTGGAGCGAAGCGACAATATATCGCACGAGCAAAGCGAGTATATCGCGTTTGCTTGCAAACATATCGCCAAGCAGAAAAAAGAGATAGCATTTCGGCTACGAACCGATTTGTTATCTCTTTCTGTTGTATAAGGGTTTGGGCTTAGCCCATAATGCATTTGACCGGTCAAATGCGATGCTCGCACTTAACGGTGTTGTCCAAATTCTCCGATAAGGACATCACCCATTTTGTTCTCTGTCCTTTTTCTTTTGGTATAAGATATACTGCTCTGTCACAGATACCTCTTATAGATCAGAAGTTTTCAAGCAGATATTTTTCCGCCTTCGCGCACCAAAGTCCGTTGGCTTCCTTCACAAGCGTATCAAGGGTCGCAAAGCGGGCATCCGTCTTGCCAAGTGCTTCAAAATCGGCAAGGGCGGTGAGGGGAAGCTCGATGTGGTTGTAGATCAGCTTCTTTCCGCCGGGGATGGAGGGCAGATTGACCGTCGTTTCGATGACGGCGTTCATACCGCCGATATGAGTGACCATGGGTGCAGGGTCGATGCGACCTTCGCCGATCAGGCGGACGATATCCTTCATATCGTCGGGGGTCGAGCCGCTTGTGCCTGCATAATGGTGCTGCTGATAATGCACATCGTAAAAGTTTACGGGTGCGGAAAAGGCTTTATCGGTAGGACCTGCAAAGAAGTTTAAGCATCCGTCGAAGCCGAGAAGGCTATCGCCCAGCGTTACAACGGCGGGAACGGGAGCGTAAACGAACACGTCGTCGTAGCCCTTGCCATCGTTGATGGCGAGAAGGCTGTCCTTATCCGTTGCGCTTGTGAAAACAAGGCGAATGCCGTCCTTTGCCGCCGCTTCGGGAGAATAGATCTCTGCGGCACGCGCAAGGCGGGCTTCGTCAAGGTCGGTGACGACCACAAGCCCCGGCTTCACGTCGCCGTGGAGTGCGATATCAATGGCAACAAGCCCCATAGGACCGCAGCCTGCAAGGATGGCGACAGCGCCGCCCTCCTTGATGTTCATCTTGGGATGGTCACCGTCGGGCAGATGCAGGCTTGCCTTGTATCCGCGCAACACGCAGGAGGCAGGCTCGATGAGAGAGCCCTTGAAGAAGGCGTCGCCGCCAAACTTCTGCAAAAAGCCGTTTTCGATGATGTGCTCGTAAACGATGGAATAGGTGGAAACACCGCCAATCTCACCGAAGGAATAGCCAATGGTCTTGTTGCCGCCAAGGTAAGAAAGCACAGGGGGGCAGATGACCTTGTCACCGACGGCAAAATCGTTTTTCCATCTTTCGCCGACCTCCACGATCTCGGCACAGAACTCGTGACCGATGATAACGGGATGCTCGGCAACGTCGTCGGGCACGCGCAGATGCTTTGCGCCCTGCTTGATGGTCTTATAGGTGGACATGCAAACGCTGTCCGAGATGATCTTGATCAAAATTTCGCCGTTTTTGATCTCGGGAAGCGCAAACTCTTCAAGACGGACGTCGTTTTCGCCGTAAAGGCGGACTGCTTTCGTTTTCATATGATGCTCTCCTTATACTCTGCCCGCAGAGCCGAATACACGGATCTTGGTGCGGACGGCTTCCTTCATGCGTGCGCCTGCCTCTTCGAACACGAACGCGGGCCAGGTGGAGGGGTTCTCCATCGAATTAAGCTTGTTCTTAAGACCGAGGTTCATCGCGCCGACAACGTCCGAGAAAATGTTGATCTTGGTGATGCCGTGCTTGATCGCCGCCTGCACCTGATCGTCGGGCGTACCGCTTCCGCCGTGCAGAACGAGAGGAAGATCCGACACCGCGGTGATCTCGTCGAGGCGGTCGATGCGAAGGGTAGGCGTCTTGAGGTAAACGCCGTGTGCCGTACCGATGGCAATGGCAAGCGCGTCTACGTCGGTGATCTCGTGGAAGCGAACGACCTCAGCGGGCACCGTCAAGCTGTCCTCGGGATCCTCGTTCTTCACAGTGTCATTTTCGTTGCCGACCATGGCGTTGCCGACATGACCCAGCTCTGCCTCAACGGTTGCACCGTAGGAATGTGCAATTTTGACAACCTTTCTTGTCATTTCTGCGTTTTCGGCAAAGGGAAGCACAGAGCCGTCGTACATAACAGAGGAAAATCCAACCTCAAGTGCCGCACGGATGGCGTCGAAATCGGTCGCATGGTCCAGATGCAAGCAAACGGGAACGGTGTAGTGCTTTGCCGCTTCCTTGATCATTGCGGTAAGGATGGGAAGTCCTTTTCCGTTAAAATCAACGCCGAGTGCCTGCAAAAGTGCGGGCGAGCGCTCCTCCTCACAGGTCTCAAGCACTGCGCGGAGCATTTCATAGTTGCTGACGTCAAAGGCGGGGATGGCATAGTGCTTTGCCTTCGCATCGGCAAGCATTTCCTTCATGGATACAAGCATTGTTTTTTCCTCCAAAAAATAAAACTTGACATTTATTTGATTTACCGTTATAATTATAGCGAACAAACATTTCGAAATCAATAGTTGTTCGAAATCTTTTGAAATGAACTTTTTTTCGAACAAAAAGAACATTTTTTGATTGCACCTTTGCATATCATTTTAATCACGTTCCCAAAGGAGAAGGACATGTATTACAGGCACGACCTTGACTACGTCTACCCCGAGAGATGCGACGAGCACATGATCACCGTCAACAAGAAAAGAGAGATCAAATACGACGAAAATTACCCTTATTTAAAGAAGGGCTTTTTCTTCGCCATTGCGCGCGGCGTTTTCTTCGTTTTGCTCTATATCGTCGTTTTCCCTCTTTTGCGCCTCGTCCTCGGCTTACGCATTGAAGGACGCAAAAACGTCAGACGCAACAGAAAGCTTTTCAAAAACGGTCTTATCACCGTATCCAACCACGTCTTCATGTGGGATTTTCTGTGCGTGATGCGTGCCATCCATCCCCGTCTTGCCCGCTTCCCCGCCTGGAAGGAAAATCTCGACGGCAATCTGCGCTGGCTCATTCGCTGGGCGGGCGGCATTCCCATCCCGACCGAAAGCTTCCGCGCCATGGCAAAATGCAACCGCGCCATAGAGGAGGTCCTAGAAAAGGGAAAGACCCTGCACTTCTTCCCCGAGGGCTCGATGTGGTTTTACTATCCCGACATCCGTCCCTTTAAGCTGGCGGTGTTCAAATACGCCGTCAAATACGATAAGCCCGTCCTTCCCATCTCTCTCTCCTTCCGTCCGCGCCGCGGACTCTATAAGCTCTTCGGCAAGAGCCCCTGCGTCGATATGCATATCGGCGAGCCGCTTCTCATAGACAAAAGCCTTACAAAGCTTGCCGCCGCGGAGGACCTGCGTGCCCGTGCTTACCACGTCATTCAGGGAATGAACGGCATCCACCCCGGCGACCCCACCTACAACACCGACCAAAGTCTTGACAATTACCAAAAAACGATGTAATTGACAGAGGAACAAGCATGGAAGAAAGACAAAAGGATATCCTCAAGCTTTTATACGAGAAAGGGCGTGTTTCGGTTGCAGATCTTTCAAGATCGCTCTATGTTTCCGAAATGACGGTCCGGCGCGATCTTGCCGAAATGGAAAAGGGCGGCTATCTCCGCCGTTACCGCGGCGGTGCCGTTTTAAAGCAGAGCGACGGCGAGATGCCCGTATCCGAGCGCTATTTTATGAACCGTGAGGAAAAGCAATCCCTCGCACAGCGTGCCGCCGAGCATCTCTCGGACGGCATCACCGTTTTCCTCGACAGCTCCTCGACCTGCCTTTATCTGCTCCCCTATCTTTCAAAGCACAAGGGCATCACCCTTGTGACCAACTCGGTCAAAACACTCCTGTCCGCCGCGGAAAACCATATTCCCACCATCCTCATCGGCGGCGAATATTACGAGCAGGATATGTGCCTTGTCGGCTCGCTTGCCGAGGAAAGCGTCCGCGCCCTCAACGTCGATATTGCCTTTTTCACCACCGCGGCATACGACGAAAAAAGCGGGATCATTTCCGATTTCGATCTGCGCCAAACGGCGATCCGCCGCTTGATCTTAAAAAACGCAGAAAAAAGCATCTTTCTTTTCGAGTCCTACAAGCTCGGCAAACGCCTCCTTTACACCCTCGCGCATAAAAACGAGGTGTCTGCCGTTCTGCTCAGCCAAACCCCTTTAGAGAAGCAAACATAAAAAGCAAACAAAAATTGATACCTATAGAGAAAACCGTAGGTTTTCGACCTTAAAATTCAAATGAGCAAAAATAAAGGCAGGAAACAAGTTCCTGCCTTTTATTCATGAAATTTCTTTTTGTTTGCGGTTATGCCTAAATGTGACAGCCCCTTCTGTCTATATTCTTAACAAACCTGCATTTCTGCCGGCTTCTTTATGATTTCATCTGACAATAACCTTTCCCTTTGCCCACGGCGCATCAAAAATGATCTCGCCGACCGAAGGCGCGGTGACCGTACCGCGCAGCGGATTTTTCACGCTGTCGATGTGCGTTTTTACGCTTGCCTTGACGCTCGATTTTTCAAAGGCGAGATCGGTATTCTCCATCTCGCAATCCACAAGGCGCAAGCCACGGCAGTAGCAAAGCGGCTGTGTGCCGATGATCTTACAACGGATCAGCGTGAGGTTTTTCGAATACCAGCCAAGATACTCGCCCTTCAGGACGGAATCCGTTACAGTCACGTTTTCGGCATGCCAAAAGGCGTCCTTGGTGTTAAAATCGCACCGATCGATCACAGCGCCCTTCACGTATTGGAAGGAGTATTTTCCCGTGAAGGTGACGTTTTTTAAAAAGAGCTTTTCGCCGCGCAGAAGGAAATATTCTCCCTCGGCGCGCGTATTCTCCATATGTAAGCCCTTCGTCGACCAGCCAAACTCGGGGGACTTGATGTCAGAGTCGGTGATACGGACGTTTTTGCACTCTCTTAACGCCTTAATGCCGTGCATTTTGGTGTTCTCCACCGCAATTTTGCTCGAATACCAAAGTGCCGCGCGGCAATTCTCCGTCATCTCCGTGCTTGAAATGCGCACACCGTCATCGTGCCAAAAGGGGTATCTCAAATCAAAATAACAATTTTCCGTGACGATATCCCGACATTCTTTTAAAGCACTCTCACCGTCGGCAGGTCCTTCGAAGCGACAATCCTTCACCGAGAGCGATGCTTCGCCGTACAGCGCACGCTCCGCATCAAGCAAAAGTCCTTCTATATTTTTCACGCCAATACCTCATGATCTTTTTTTAAGAATTATAGCACATGTAAAGGAATTTATCAACCTTTTTCCCTCTAAAAGCGTTTGACTTTTCTCTTTTCTTGTTGTATAATGCTTGTAGAACAAACGAAGAAGGTCCTTTTTATGCTCAAGTCGCTCTTTAAGGGTATTTCCCCGTGGGGGTGTATCCTTTCCGTCATATCCGCGAGTCTGCTCGCCTTCACCCTATACAACGTTCACGACGTCGTGGATGTCACCGAGGGCGGCGTTCTGGGGCTTTCGCTCTTTTTCGATGAGGTATTACACATCTCTCCCGCCCAAACGACTGCCGTTTTAAACCTTCTGTGCTACATATTCGGCTTTCGCGTGCTGGGACGGAGATTTATCGTCTATTCCGCCGTCGCAACGGCAGGCTTCTCCATCTCTTATGCCGTCTACGAGCAATTTCCACCCCTCTTTCCCGAAATTGCCGCCTACCCGCTGGCAGCCGCCGTCCTCGGTGCGCTTCTCGTAGGGGTCACCTGCGGCATCTGCGTGCGCGTCGGCGGTGCACCGTCGGGTGACGATGCGCTTGCCATGGCGCTCTCCCACAAGCTGCGCGTGAATATCTCATGGATCTACCTTGCAAGCGATCTCATCGTTCTTGCGCTCTCGCTCTCCTACATTCCCCTGCGCCGCATCCTATACTCACTTTTAACCGTTGTCCTTTCGGGACAGGTCATCGGATATATTGAAAAAATCGGAAGGAAACCCAGACGAATGCCAAGCTACAGGATCATTGCCACCGACCTTGACGGAACACTTCTCAACTCTCAAAAGGAAGTCAGCCCCGAGAACATCCGCGCCATTGACGAAATGACAAAGATGGGCGTCTATCTCGTTCCCTCCTCGGGAAGAACCCTCGGCGAGATCCCCGATTGCGTCCGTAACATTCAAAGTGCAAGGTACATCATCCACTCGGACGGCGCCGTCATCTACGATACCAAGGAAAAACGTGCGGTCGATACGAGAAACATGAAAGGCGAAACCGCCCGCCGCGCGCTCGACATCTTCTATTCCTACGAATCTCTCCTCACCGTCCGCGCAAACGGCATTCTTTACGTTGATGCCGACGAGCAAAGAGAGGATATTTACGACAGCTACCGCCTGCCGAGATCTTATCAGCCCGCGATGCTTCACCTTGCCCAACCGATCAAGGGCTTCAAGGAGTTCTGCTACGGACTTGACGAGATCGAAATGATCTGCACCTTCTTCAAATACGATGAGGAGTTAGAGGAATGCCGCGAGCGCTTGCGCGCTGACGGTGCCTACGGTGTCGCCGCCACCGAAACCACGAACATTGAGCTTTTTGACAAGGAAGCAGGCAAGGGCAACGCCCTTCTCCGTCTTGCGGATCTCTTAGGGATCGACCGAGGGGCAACCATCGCCGTCGGTGACAACATCAACGACCTTGACAATCTCTCCCACGCGGGGCTTGCTTTGGCAATGGAAAACGCCGTGGACGAGGTCAAGCGCGCATCTCACCGCACCGTATGTCACAACGACGCCCACGTCATGAAGTACATTTTGGAAAACATTTTAAAGGAGTGAGATCATCTTATGCATATCAGACGCGCCGAAGAACGTGACCTTCCCGAACTCAACCGCCTGCTTCATCAGGTGCTGGATGTCCACCACGAGGGCCGTCCCGATCTTTTCAAGAGCGGAGCAAAAAAATATACCGATGAGGAGCTTGTCGCCATCCTGCACGACGACACCACCCCCGTCTTTGCCGCTGTGGGCGACGAGGGATATCTGTTGGGATACGCGTTCTGCATCTTCATTCAGCACAAGGACAACAACATTCTCACCGATGTCAAAACGCTCTACATCGACGACCTCTGCGTGGACGAATGCACACGTGGAACGGGGGTTGGAAAAGCCCTCTACGAGCACGTCATTTCCTTTGCAAAGGCAAGCGATTGCTACAACGTTACTCTCAACGTTTGGGCTTGTAACACGGGAGCGATCCGCTTTTACGAAAAGCTCGGGCTTGTGCCGCAAAAATACGGAATGGAAACCATACTTGACAAAAACTAACATTTTTGCAAATAAAACGACGCAAAGGAGTATTTTATGATATACAACGCCTTTCAAGAGCTCTCCCTCTCTATGCTCGGCATGGGCGGCATGCGCTTCCCGACGTATCCCGACGGAAAAGTCAACATGGAAGAAACGCAAAAGCTCTTTGACGCATGCATCGAGCGCGGCGTCAACTACTTTGACACCGCATGGTTTTACCACAACGGCATGTCGGAAGGTGCGGTCGGTAAGATCCTCTCCCGCTATCCGCGCGACAGCTACTACCTTGCCACCAAAATGCCTTGGTACGATTTTGAAGGAAGAGCGGGAATGGAAGCGCTCTTTGAAAAGCAGTTTGAGCGCACGGGCGTCGAATATTTCGACTTCTACCTCATCCACAACGTCAGCGACATGACCTATCCCGTCTATACCGACCCCTCCCTCTCAATCCCCGAATTTCTCGCAGAGAAGCACAAGGAAGGACGCTTCCGCCACTTCGGCTTCTCTACGCACGCATCCAACCCGACGCTTGTGAAATTTCTCGACATCTACGGTGAGCTGTTTGAGTTTTGCCAAATGCAACTCAACTGGCTGGACTGGAAGCTGCAGGATGCCGAAGAGAAGGTAGAGATCCTTCGCCGCCGCGGTCTTCCCATTTGGGTCATGGAGCCTCTGCGCGGCGGAAAGCTCGCCTCCCTTGCTCCCGAGGACGAGGCGGTCCTGAAAGCACTCCGTCCCGATGAAAGCATCGGCGCGTGGGCGTTCCGCTTCTTACAGTCCATTCCCGAGGTCACCCTCGTGCTGTCTGGCATGCAAAGTCTTGATATCATCGAAGAAAACGCCCGCACCTTCCAAGAGCATAAGCCGCTCACGAAAGCAGAATGGGACGCCCTGCTCGCCATCGCCGACCGCCTGCTCTCTAAGAAAACGCTTGCCTGCACCGAATGCAAATATTGCACGCGCGAGTGTCCGCAGTCGTTAGATATCCCCAAGCTGCTCTCCGTCTACAGCAACACCTGCCTGATGGGCACCGCCCCCGACCGCGCCCGCCTCGCCAAGAAGCTCGGCGAGGATAAGCTCCCCTCCGCCTGCATCGGCTGCCGCGCCTGCGAGGCCAAATGTCCCCAAGGCATCAAGATCTCCGAGATCCTAGACGACTTCTCCAAAGCACTCAAATAACCCCCGCCCGCTCGCTCCGCCGAGCGGGCTTTTTGTCACAAAGGAGCGAAAGCGCACTTTTTTCGCCCAAGGGTTGACATTTTTTTGTATTTATATTATAATATTAAATAATGAAACGCCGTAGGCTTAAATTGTTCGTTTCAAACAAGACCGGATTAAGAACTCAGGAGGCATCGCATGTACAAAAAGTTTTTCAAGCGTATCATAGATTTTATCGCCGCTTTGATTGTACTCATCGTATCTTCTCCCATTCTGTTGCTCATTGCCATTGCAATCAAAATTGACTCACGCGGACCTGTTGTTTTCAAGCAAAGGCGACTGGGCAAAAACGGCAAAGAATACAACATGTATAAGTTTAGGACAATGGTAGTCAACGCCGAGGCAGGAGGAGTTTACTCCGACAATAAGGACCCGCGCATAACCAAGGTTGGCGGTTTTCTCAGACGTACATCGCTGGATGAGCTGTTACAATGCGTTAACATACTCAAGGGAGATATGAGCTGGGTGGGCTTCCGTCCTCCGCTGACCTATCATCCTTGGCCCTTTGACAAATACACCGAGGAACAAAAACGGATGTTTGATGTTCTTCCCGGCATCACAGGATGGGCACAGGTGAACGGCAGAAAAGGCGTTGAATGGAACAAGCGCATCGAATTGAATGTTTGGTACGCAAATCACGTATCACTTTGGTTAGACATAAAAATCTTATGGCTTACTGTGTGGAAGGTGCTCGCGAATGACGACAACGAGAACACAGGGGCAACCGTGGTAGTAGAGACCGAAAAGGAAGAGGAGAAAGAGACGGTAGATTAAAAATGTCTTTAAAACTCATGTACATAACAAACCGTCCCGAAATCGCGAAAATCGCCGAATCGGCAGGCGTGGACAGAATCTTTGTCGACCTCGAGTATATCGGTAAAGAAGACCGTCAAGGCGGCATGGACACCGTGCAATCCCATCATACACTTGACGATGTTAAGCGAATTGCACAGACCGTCAACAGAGCAGAGGTGCTGGTTCGTGTCAATCCCATCCACGATGCAACAAAAAAGTATTGCTCTTCCGAAGAAGAGATCCGGGCAGCGATCGAAAACGGTGCCGACATCATTATGCTGCCTTTTTTCAAAACGCTGAACGAAGTAAAGCGATTTGTTTCCGCGGTAAACGGGAAAGCCAAAGCGATGCTTTTGCTTGAAACTCCGGAATCGGTAGATATTATCGACGGCATCCTGTCGATAAAGGGAATTGATTTTATTCATATCGGGCTGAATGATCTTAGCCTTGGATACGGAATGAAATTCATGTTTGAGCTCTTGACAGATGGAACTGTTGAAAAACTGTGCACAAAAATCCGAAACAAGGGAATTCCATACGGCTTCGGCGGAATCGCCTCCATCGGTAAGGGAGCGATTCCTGCTGAAATGATCATTGAAGAGCATTATCGCCTCGGCTCTACATGCGCCATTTTATCCCGCAGCTTCTGCAATGTGGACAAGATTGATCGTATAGACACCGTCCGCGCAACGTTTGTAAACGGAATGCGCGAAATCCGCAAATTCGAAGTGGAATGTCAAAATCGCACCGATCATTTTGCAGCCAACGCGCGAAAAATAGCAGAAGCAGTGAAAAAAATCATCGAATGAGGAAACCAAAATGAATTTGCTTGTGACAGGGGCGTTCGCCTGGACAGAAAACGAATTGAATATTTTGCGCTCGCTCGGTCACGATGTATTGTTCATGCAACAGGAAAGCACCAAGCTCCCCTGCGATGCAGGTTGGGTGGAAGGCATCATCGGAAACGGCATTTTTCTACACCACCCGATCGAAGAATTTACCTCTCTGCACTTTATTCAGCTTACAAGCGCAGGCTTTGACCGCGTCCCGATGGATTATGTTGAAGAGCACGGTATCAAAATATACAACGCTCGCGGCGTATACAGCGTTCCCATGGCAGAATTTGCGCTGGGAGGAGTGCTACAGCTATACAAGCAAAGCAAGTTTTTTCGAAGCAACCAAGAAGAACGCAAATGGGAAAAGCATCGCGGGCTGTTAGAGCTTTATCAAAAAAACGTTTGCATCGTTGGCTGCGGTAGCGTTGGCAACGAATGCGCAAAGCGCTTTCAATGCTTTGGTTGTCACGTAACCGGTGTTGACGTTGCGCCATATCACAACGAATTATACGATATTATGCTCCCCCTCGACCGCCTGAACGATGCGCTCAGGGAAGCGGATATCACCATTCTCACGCTCCCGCTCGCAAAGGAAACAAAGCATCTGATCAATGCCGATCGTTTTGCCGCAATGAAGCTGGGATGCGTGCTTGTCAATATCGCCCGTGGGGCTATCGTTGATGCCGATGCGATGATCTCCGCATTAAAAACAACGCTCGGCGGCGCCGTCTTAGATGTGTTTGAGGACGAGCCGCTTCCCGCAAGCAGTCCGCTGTGGGAATTTGATCATGTGATCATTACACCCCACAACAGTTTTATCAGCGACGGCAACCACGCTCGGATGCTTGCGGTGATCATGAACAACTTGAAAGGGATTGCAAAATGAAAAAGATCTGCATCGTAACAACGAAATGGTCGTCTATAAACAACTGGATAAAGCCGTTTTTGAACGAATATGCAAACCGCGGCGTAGACGTTTCCATTGCATGCGATATGGATGCCGAATATGAAAAAAACCTCAAAGAGGAGTTCCCCTTTGTTCATACATTCCCTATGCCCTTTCCGCGCGGAATAAAGCTACTTGGCTCCATAAAGAGCATACGGCTTTTGACCAAGCTTTTCAAGCGCGAAAAGTTTGACATGGTACAATATTCGACCCCCAACGCAAGCATGTATGCTGCCATAGCTTCAAACCGAGCAAGGATACCCGTCCGCTTATATTGCCAATGGGGCATGGTTTATGTGACCATGCATGGCATGAAGCGCCGCATATTTAAGGCGATCGAGCGTATGGTATGCCGTCGCTCTACACAGATACAGCCGGATAGCACGGGAAATTTGGAGTTTTGCCGCAAGGAAGGACTTTACGACGAGAAAAAAAGCCTTGTCATATGGAACGGCAGTGCAAAAGGGCTTGACTTGACCGCATTTGATGTTTCCAAAAAAGCTGAATTTGCAAGCGAGATCAAAGAGAAATACGACATCCCTGAAGACGCGCCCGTGATCGGCTTCGTCGGCAGGCTGGGAAGAGAAAAGGGCTGCAATGAGCTTTTCACCGCTTTTAAAGCACTGAAGGAGCAGTTTCCGTCACTCAAGCTTTTGTTTGTGGGACCGATAGAAAAAGAGGACACCATTGATCCCGAGCTTCTTTCATATTTCCAAAGCTGTGACGATATTATCAAGACCGATCGCGTGACAAATGTGGAAAAATACGTATCCGCTATGGATGTTTTTGTTTTACCCACCTATCGTGAAGGCTTTGGCATGAGCGTGGTGGAGGCTTCTGCTATGGAAGTGCCTGTTGTCGTCACAAAATATCCCGGTCCTTCAAGTGCCATGCAAGAAGGGGTTACGGGAGTTTCCGTTGCAATCAAGGACAGTAAAGCTCTGGAAGTCGCGATCGCCGATTTGCTTGAAAACAAGGAAAAGAGCTTCGCCATGGGGCGTGCCGGAAGGCAATTCGTAGAAAACAGCTTTGAGCAAAAAGAATTTATAAAGCGTTATATGAGCAATCGAATGATGCTCTTGGGGTTAGAGGAATAAACTTCTGATCCCGACTAATTTTAAGCACGAAGAGAAGGAGAAGAACGATGCCGCGAATTCTGATATGTACTGTTGACAGCTGGAATTCCAAGCTGAGCGCAAGCAGCTCAAGCACATTTTCATCTCTTTTTTCTCAGTACGATGTAAAGGACCTGGCGAATCTTTATATTCGCGAGGAGTTGCCCGACAGCAAAGTCTGCTCGAGATATTTTCAAATATCGGAGCAACGCGTGATCAAAAGCCTGCTTAAGCCGCGCATCAAAACGGGAAAAGAAGTTTTTGCTACCGAGGAAATGTCAAAAACCGAACTTGAAGCGCTGGAAAAATCCAATGAGCTTTACGGCAAAAATCGAGCAAAGCGCTCCTACTTTAAGCTTTTTGCGAGAGAAGCCATTTGGCGTTTTGGCAGATGGCGCTCAAAAGAGCTTAATGCTTTTCTTGAAGACTTTGCTCCCGATGTCGTGGTTTTTTCCATGGAGGGATACATCCACTTCAATCGCATTTGTCGATATATCATCAAGAAGACGGGCGCGCGGGCAATCGGTTATTTCTGGGATGACAATTTCACTTATAAGCAGTTAAAAAACAATTTCGGTTACCGCGCCTTGCGCTTTTTCCAAAGACGAAGCTTAAAAAAGCTGGCAAAGCGCACCGATCGTTTTTGGGCAATCTCTCCTAAGACCAAAAGAGAAGCCGATGAATTTTTCGGCATAGAGTCCGTTCTGCTTACAAAGCCCGCTGATATGCCGGAGCGAAGCATTTTATCGAACGCGGCCCACGAGCGCCCCTTAAAAATGGTTTACACGGGAAATCTGGCCATCGGCAGAGCGTCCACGATCATCGCCGTTTCAAAAGCTTTGGACAAAATCAACGAAAGCGGATCCCAGATAGAATTGGACGTTTACACCCCTACAAAACTGTTGCCTGAAGAATCGCGAGAACTTGGAAACTTCGTGCAGCTCCATCCACCCGTCCCCTTGGAGGCGGTTGCCGCAATTCAACAAAAAGCGGACATTCTTCTTTTTGTTGAGGACATCGACGGCCCCTTAAGCAAAAAAGCAAGGCTTTCCTTTTCCACTAAGATCACAGATTATTTAAAAAGCGGAAAATGCATTTTAGCGCTCGGCAACGCCGATACTGCCCCGATGGAATACTTTGCACAAACGGGTGCCGCCATCTGCGTGACCCAAAAAGAGCACATTGAAGAAGCCCTCTTGACTGTTTTAAAATCTCCCGACATTCTTGCAGAATACGCAGAAAGAGCATACAAGAGCGGCAAAGAAAACCATGACGGAGAAAAGATCCGAAGGATCGTCAAAGAAACGATTGCGGCGCTTGTGTAGTATAACATTCAGCTTCCGCATCGTATACATCTCGGGAAGGAGAACACATGAAGATCGTTCAAATGAATGCGACCTGCGGCACAGGCAGTACGGGAAAAATTTGTTCCGCAATCGCGGCTCTTCTCGATCGAAACGGTGTTGAGAATTATGTATTCTACAGCTCGGATAAATCTTCGGATCCGCACGGCAAAAGATTTCTTTCCAAGCGAGCACTGAAACTGCAAGCCGTTTTCTCACGTGTGCTTGGAAATTATGGATTTAACACCCGTTGCGCCACGAGGCGAATTCTAAAAAAGCTTGACGAGACATCTCCCGATATCGTGCATCTGCACAACCTTCACGGGCACAATGTAAACCTTACGCTTTTATTCCGTTACTTCAAAAAGCATCCTGAGATTAAAATCATTTGGACCTTTCACGATTGCTGGGCGTTTACCGGCTACTGCACCCACTTTGTTATGGATAAATGCGACAAGTGGATGCATGGCTGTCATGATTGTCCGCAACGCAAAAAATACAGTTGGTTTTTCGACCGTAGCCACACCCTATACCGCAGAAAAAAGGAACTCTTTGCAGGACTTGATCTGACAGTTGTTACCCCCTCAGAGTGGCTCGCCGGGCTTGTAAAGCAATCCTTTTTGAAAGACTCCCCCGTCAAAGTGATTAACAACGGCATCGATTTGACGGTTTTTCAGCCCCGAAAAAGCAATTTTAGGGAAAAACACAACATTCCCGAAGATAAATACATCCTGCTCGGCGTGGCATTTGATTGGGGAGAGAGAAAAGGCTTAGACGTTTTCGTTGATCTTGCACACAGCTTACCCCGTGATTATCAAATCGTGTTGGTCGGAACCAACGGAGAAACAGATCGTCAATTACCGAACAACATCATTTCGATCCACCGCACCAAAAACCAGACCGAACTTGCCGAAATCTATTCGGCTGCAGATCTGTTCGTGAATCCCACCAGAGAAGAAAATTACCCTACGGTAAACATGGAATCGATCGCCTGCGGCACTCCGGTATTGACCTTCCGCACAGGCGGCAGTCCCGAAATTGTCGATGAGCGTTGCGGCTGCGTCGTGGACTGTGACGATATTAAAGCCTTGAAGGCATGCATTGCGGATATAAGAGCTAACAAGCCGTTTGATACGACGGGATGCCTTGAAAGATCCGCAAGCTTTGATGCAAACGACAAATTTGCGGAATACATCAAACTATACAACATACGAATGGAAGACAAGAAATGATCGTTTGGATCGGAATGTTTGTATTCATCGTGGGGGTCAAAGCCCTCATGCAGGACCTGGATACACAAAAGAAAAGAAAAACCTATCTGATCATCGTCGGATTGGCACTTGCCCTGCTTTTTGCATTACGCGGCGAAAACTACGGTGGTGTTTACGATCTGCGCGTTTATATGGACTTTTTCGAAGAAACCGCAACAACCGCATGGGGTGACCTGTTCGCAGATTCTGATTTTGAAGTTGGGTTTGTTGTCTTAAACAAGCTTTTATCGTTGCTCTCGCACAACAGGCGCACGATCATTGTATTCCACGCGTTCTTCTGTATCTACTCTGTGTGCAGATTCATATACAAGAACACAGATGAGGTTTTTTGGGCATTTTTGTTCTTTTTCTCGCTAGGAAACATGGGCTTTTTCCTGACAGGCTTGCGGCAAGCAATTGCGATATGCGTTTGCTTATTTGCGGTGGAAAAGGCAAAAAAGAAAAAGCTGATCTCCTTTGCTCTTGTCACATTGATTGCCTATTCAATCCACCGCTCCGCGCTGGTTTTTGCTGTCATGTATTTGCTGCTCAAGATGGACCTTTTCAAGAGAAACAAAAAAATGATTATTTTGCCCATCATACTCATGATGATCTTCTCGTCGCAAATCATCGGCTTTGGGCAGATGCTGTCCGACGAGGTGCTGGCAGCAGAAACCGCCACATTTTCGTTCAACGGAATCGTTCCGATCCTTATCTATGCCTTGACGATCATCGGACAGATCATACTTGTCAAAACAAAGAAGCAGTCCGAAAAGGATCCCCCCACGGAGCACAAGGATCCGTATATCGGCTTTTCCATGACGGCAATGGGACTCGGTCTTTATTTCTTGCGTTTCTACAACATGGCACTCGAAAGAATCTCTTTCTACTTTTTACAAGGCGCACCCGTTGGCTTGGCAGACGTCGTAGGATATTTGAAGCATGAGCGAATTGGAAGAGTGTTCGAGCTGATCATCATCGTACTGTGCTTTTTGCTTTTCTGGCACAGATTGGACGGTGCAAGCTATGCAGACTATGTCTTTTTCTGGAGGAAACAGATTTGAAAGCAGTATTTGTAACGAATTATATGAATCATCACCAAAAGCCCTTGTGGGAAGAATTCATAAAGCATGTCGACGACTTTAAGTTTATTGCTTGCTCTGAACTCACCGAAGAGCGACGCAGCATGGGATATCATACCTACGATTTGCCCTATTTGATTCAATACACCCCCGAAAATGCTGACGCAATCGAAAAGATGGTCTTAGACGCCGATGTGGTCATCTTTGGCGAAAAACCGCAACCGCTTTTCAAAAAAAGGCTGATGACTAACAAGCTGACCCTCATTTTTTCCGAAAGACTCTTTAAAAAACCCGGAAGCGATCTCCTTCGTCCCTTAAAAAATCTCAAGCTAAGAAAAAAATATTTGGCAAACAAAAATACACCTCCCTTTTTGCTGTGCGCGGGGGCTTACGTGGAGCAGGACTACGTATCCTTTGGATATCCAAAGGGAAAGGCTTTGAAATGGGGCTATTTTCCCGAAATGTCTTTAAAGCCGCTGGACGAGCTCGAAGGACGAAAAAGCGAGAAGCTGACGCTCTTATGGGCAAGTAGATTTATCGCTTGGAAGCACCCTGAAATTGCTATTGAAATTGCATCATACCTAAAAGAAAAGCGGGTCGACTTTCAATTAAAAATGTTAGGCAACGGCGAATTGTTTGAAGACATGAAAGAGCTTGTCCGTCAGCAAGGGCTGGAAGATTTCATTACCATGCCCGGGGCGGTAAGTCCTGAGGAAGTAAAGCTTGAAATGGAAAAGGCACACATCTTTTTGATGACCAGCGACCGTCAGGAGGGCTGGGGTGCCGTCGTCAACGAAGCGATGAGCTGTGCATGCACCGTTCTTTCCACCGCATATCCCGGGTGCGTCCCCTATCTTTTGAAGCATAGAGAAAACGGGATAATCGTCGATACTGAGGACTTTGCAAAATCAGCATATGACCTTTCACAAGACCTGCCTTTCTGCCATAAACTTGGCAGGCACGCTTATCAAACCATTCACGAGGAATGGAACTATACCGTTGCGGCAAAACGACTGGTGGAATTCATAAATACAAAAACGGTGTATGATGACGGACCGTTGTCATACAACTAAAGAGGTTGTCCATGAAGTTTCTTAACGATTTACGGTTTCAAAAAGATTTCTTGAAGCGAAATAAATCGTACTTAAAAAAGGGTGTATTCGTTCTACACGAAAATTTAAGGACCTACGTTTTAAAGGAGCGCAAGAAGGATACCTGGTTTCCCGGCACAAAGCGCACCTTGAAAAGTAAAATAAAATCATCGGTCGCACGCCTCTTTTATTCCGTACAGGTTCGAAAAAGCGGGGGCGATTTTTCCGCACAGGCCGTCTATTTTTCAACCGTTCCGCATGTTTACAACCGCGACGCAAAATTTTTTGATTACGAAGGCAAAAGAGTCAGAACGGTTTGTCAAAACAAAGTCAGATACGACCTATATATGCGGAACAGAACATATTTTGAAAAATATTTTCCTATGGTTGATCTGCTTTCGGCGGACGAAGAGCGCCTCGTGTTTGAGGAAAGGCTGATCGATAAAATAAGCGTTCCGAAGGATGCATGGGAATCCGTTTTTCGAACCATTTTTGATACGTATTCTACGTATTATCAGCTGTCCGAAATTGATAAAACGAGGGTTGCTTACCGCTGTGCGCAAATTTCGGAGTCTGCCGCCGAAGCCCCCGAATTTACGACAACGCTGTTTCGGCAGCACGGCGACCTTTCTTCGGACAATTTCATCTATGACAAAAACGGCAAGGTGTTTTTCATCGACTACGACCATGCAAACTACTATCCCGTTTTTTACGATCTGTTTTTCCTGATCGTGAACCTGCACCTTTGGAAGGGCAACGATATCGGCATAAGGCTACTGACAAGCGGTGCCTTCGATGCCTATTTTACTGATCTTTCCGAGATCGGTATTTCTTCGATACATGATGCCTTTTTCCTGTTTGCCGATTACTACTTGAGCGTATGCCAAAAAGAAGGGCTTTCTTCTGAATGGATCGCTAAATACAAAGCGTTTTTATGTGACACACTCGAAAGGTTAAAACGGTAAAAATGGAAAAGAATTTAAAGGAAAAAACCTTTTTCAATCTGCTGTGGAGATTCGCAGAAAGATTTCTCGCGCAAAGCGTTACCCTTTGTGTTACGATCGTCTTGGCACGTATCCTTATGCCCGAGGATTACGCCGCCGTTGCGCTGATCAGTGTGTTTGTAAACATCTGCAACATTTTTGTGACCAAAAGCTTCGGCAATTCGTTGATACAGAAGAAGGATGCCGATGACTTGGATTTTTCGACAGTATTTTACATAAATCTCACCATGACGGCAGTGATGTACATTGCCATTTTTGCGATTGCACCGTGGGTTGCAAGATTTTATGAGATGCCCATTCTATCTCCCCTGCTCCGCGTGATGGCACTTCGCATTCCGTGCGCCGCAATCAACTCGGTACAAAGCGCATATGTATCTCGGCAATTAAAATTCAAAAAGTATTTTTTTGCTACATTGTCCGGAACAATTCTTTCAGCGGGAGTCGGTATCGCGATGGCGATCCTCGGCTTCGGCGCTTGGGCGCTGGTGTTCCAATATTTAACGAACGTTGTTATCAACACCGTAGTTTTGTGGTTCACCGTCCGCTGGAGACCAAAGCTGATGTTCTCCTTCAAGCGAGCAAGATTTCTGTTTTCCTACGGCGGAAAGCTTCTTGCATCTGCATTATTGTCCGAAACAAGCATTGAAATCAAGAGCGCTGTCATAGGCAAGGTGTATACCAGCGCCGATCTTGCATACTACACAAAAGGCAAGCAATTCCCCCAAATCATCAACACCAACATCAACGAAAGCATCAGCGGTGTTCTTTTCCCTGTGCTTTCAAAAGCCCAAGACAGTGTACAGCTTTTGAAAAACTACATGAAAAGAGTCATAAAGGTGGCTGCCTTCGTGATCTTTCCCTTGCAGTTTGGGATGCTTGCCGTGGCACCTTCCTTTGTTTCGGTCGTACTGACAGACAAGTGGATCGGATGCGTCCCCTTCCTTCGCATTATGTGCTTGGCATTTTTGTCAACCCCCATCTTCACCGCCAATCAACAGGTCATGAAGGCGATGCGAAAAAGCGGTTGGGTCTTGAATATTTCCCTTATCAGCAGCATTATTGGAATCGCACTCACCTTCATCGCCATTCCGTTCGGCGTAGAAGCGGTGGCGTGGGGTGCTGTTATCAGCTCTTATGTTAACATGATCATTTCGATGGCCGTGGTAGGAAAATTGATTGGCTACGGCTTCTTCGCGCAAATGAAGGATCTTCTTTCAACCGTTCTTCTATCGGCAGCAATGGCGGCGGTCGTCATCTTAATCGGCATGCTACAGATCCACCAAACGCTCCTTTTTGTATTACAGATTTTGCTTGGAGCGATCTTTTACGTTTTGGTAGCATACTTGACAAGAATGGACAGCTATTTTTACATTATTTCCTTTATTAAGGACAAGCTCAAGAGGAGAGGTAGAAATGAAAACAGGTAAGGTCTTGTTTCTCACAGATAAATATCTGCCGTTTCCATCCAGCAACGGAACATGTGTATCCAAAATTGTTGGCTCCTATCCGCAAAAGGAAAATGTGTATGTTCTTGCTTTTTCTTCCAGCGATGCGGAAATTCCCGGCACGAACATCCACTATTGTCGCTACAAAAGAAATCCTTCGTCGGCATTTAACCGTATCTTCGGTCACTGTCAGGATGACGGAGCGGTAACAGCGCTTTTTATGGAAGCCTGCCAAATGATCGAAGACCAAAAGATCGACACGGTGGTTTGCCTTTATCGCCCCGTTGAGTGTCTGCTTGCAGGACTGAAGCTAAAAAGCAAGTATAAGCATCTGTGCGTTATTGGATATTTTTTGGACAATATCCATGAGTGGAGCACGTCTTCAAGGGTCAAGGATCAGATCTTTTTCTTCAACCAAAAAAGATTATTGCATCAATTATACCGTTCCTTTGATTCCATCCTCTCCCTAAAGTATTATCAGCCTACGTTTGAAGAAATGCTTCGCAAAACCGAAAAGCTCTGCTATGTCGGACTTCCCTCGCTGCGAGAGTATTCGGGGGATGCGCAAAATATGTTTTCTTCAAATCACATTAACATCGTTTACGCCGGATCCTTTTATGCAAATTGCAGAAGACCCGACCAGATCCTCGCGTTTTTGGCAGAGGTCTGCGCTCAAGTGCCCGAAATAAGAATACATCTGTATTCGTGGGGCTGCCAAGAGCTTGTGGATACCGCGAAAGAAAAAATGGGAGAAAACTTGGTTCTCTGTGGTCGCGTTTCCGCAGAGGAAGCGGAAAGAGCAATACACAGTGCCGATATCCTTTTAAATGTCGGCAACGATATGCCCTATGCAGTACCCGGAAAATTAATCGAATACTTTTCCACAGGAAAACCGATCATCAACTTTTGTTACCGTCCGTCCGACGGTGCGGCTAAAGACTGCGAAAAATATGAAAACGTCTTTAATGTGTACGCAAACGGCGACAACAGTGTCGATGATTGTGTGAAGTTTGTTTTAAATCGTCAAAGTCTTTCTTGGGACACCCTCAAGGAAAAATTTTATGACAGCTTACCCGGCTATACTGCAGACAGAATATTGGAAACGAGGTTGAAAAGCAAGCATGTTTAATATTCCGATCGCGCTGTTTATTTTCAAACGAGCAGAAAAATCCGTTAAAATCGTCGAACAGATTGCAAAAGCCGCACCGCAAAGGTTTTATATTGTTTCCGACGCAGGACGCAACGAAGAGGAAAAAGCCATCGTCGATGCCTGCCGCCGTGCGGTGGAAGGTGCCGTTACCTGGGATTGCGAGGTCGTGAAGCTGTATGCGGAAGAAAATCTCGGTTGCCACAACATCGGCATGAGTGCCATGAAGATCTTTGAAACGGAAAAATCCTGTATTTTCCTCGAAGACGACAATTTCCCCTCTGATAGCTTTTTTGCATATTGCAAGGAAATGTTAGAGCGCTATGAGGATAACGATGATATCCTGTGGGTGTGCGGTACCAATTATATGAATACATATGCTCCTCAAGACGGCTCGGACTATGTTTTTACACAGCATATGCTTCCCTGCGGCTGGGCGTCTTGGAGCAAAAAGTTCAACAAATATTATGAGTACGATTTCGAGCATCTGAATGAAGCCGGGATTGCCAAAGCCAAGAAAAGCTACAAAAGCCAACGGCTGTTCCGATACGACTTGAACAATTGGCAGAGCGAGGTAAGGAACAAGGCTGCACAAGGCAGATACGCATCCTGGGATTACCATATGAATTTTTCGCTCAGAGTTCACAACAAGCTGGGCATTGCTCCAAGATATAACCAAATTACCAATATCGGCGTAGATTCCTTCTCTGCACACGGCGGAAAAAGCATGGAAAACTACTTGACAAATAAGTTTTGCATGGTTCCAAATAAGGCGTTGCAATTTCCTCTCAAGCATCCAAGCGAGATCAAGATCGATTCCAAATTTGAAAAAGCAACCGAGAAGATCATCGTACCGCCGCGCAGCTACTACTTAAAGATCGCAATCAGAAGAATGATACCCATTCCAAGAGATATTTCCATAAAAAAATCTCTGAAAGCGGGAAAAATCGTAAGAAAAGGAAACAAAGCAAAATGAGCAAGGTAGGATTGGCAACCTGCTTCTTAGACAATTACGGCGCATGTCTGCAAGCATATGCGTTATCCGGCGTTATTGCTTCGCTTGGGCACGAGTGTGAGATCCTGCAATACATCGAGCCGCAAGGATATTTCGAACCGACTCTTGTCGGTCGCATCAAAAACACACGCCTTTATAACAAAATAAGAAGCCTTTCCCGCTCTTACAAAAACGCATATCTGTGTGAAAAGGTCAAAAGGAACTCCTTTGTAAAATTCAGAAAAAAGCATTTAAACATTTCCAAAAGAAAATATCGCTCCGTCGAAGAACTGAAGGAAGCAAACAAATATTACGATGCTTTTGTCTGCGGCAGCGACCAAATATGGAATCCATCCTTTTACGGAGGAAACAACAAAGCCTATTTCTTGCATTTTGCAGAAAAAGGAAAGAGAAAAATAGCATATGCTCCCAGCATTGGCTTAGATAAAATTCCCGAGCAATATGCAGAGGATTTTTCGAGGCTTGTAAATAATCTTGATTATCTTTCGGTACGGGAAGCCTCCGCCACTCGTATCGTGAAGGAGCTTTCGGGGCGTGATGCCGTGCATGTACTTGACCCAACGCTCCTTTTAGACGCAGAGAAATGGTCAAGCATTGTAAATGAAAAAAGGCTGATACAAAAACCCTACATATTCTGCTATCTGTTTGGAAACCACGATGAATACGCTGTCGCCATTGAGCATTTGCGCAAAGTCACCGGCGGGTTGGATGTTGTTATCGTTCCGTTTCAAAAGAAGCATTTGAATATGCCTTATACCAAGATATACGATGCCGGTCCCTCAGAATTTCTCAATTTGATCAAAAATGCACACTATGTGCTTACCGACAGCTTCCATGCGACCGTATTTTCGATCCTTTTTTCACGCCCGTTTTTCACTTTACCAAGATTCAAAAAAGATGAAAAAAACAGCATGAACTCCCGCATGTACAGCTTGCTGGATTCGGTGGGGGCGCAGGATCGCTTGATCGACTACGCGCAGTTTGATTCCTTTTCGGCAGACGGGCAGATCGATTACGTCGCCATCCATGACAAGCTGAACAGCCTACGCCAAGCCAGCCTTTCGTATTTGGAAGGAGCGTTGGATGGAAAATGAAGCAAATTTGTTCTCCAAAGCATTGTACCGGCTGCGGCGCATGTGTAAACGCATGCCCTAAGCAATGCATTCATCTTGACTACGATAACGACGGATTCTTGCAGCCCCGTATCGACAAGCAACAATGTATCGACTGCGGAAAATGCGAAAAGGTCTGTCCTGACCGCTCTGCGGTCAAAAGGAGCACGCCGACACAGGCGATCGTTGCCTGCAGCCAAAACGGAGAAACCGTACGGGCAAGCTCCTCCGGCGGAATTTTCAGTGAGCTTGCAGCAAAAGTCTTCGATCTCGGCGGGGTCGTATTCGGTGCCGTTTTTACGGAGGATTTTTCAAGCGTGCAGCACACTGTTGCCAACGCGCCCGAAGAGCTTTCAAAAATGCGTGGCTCCAAATACATCCAAAGCAACACCCTCGACACGTATAGTGAAGCGAAAAAGCAGCTTCTTGCGGGAAAAACAGTCCTGTTCAGCGGAACGCCGTGTCAAATTGCAGGACTAAAATCCTATCTTGGAAAAGAATATGAGAGCTTGATCACGCTTGACTTTATATGTCACGGCGTTGCATCCACCAAAGCATACTGCGAATATTTAAGCTCTCTTGGCAAAAAAGAAGAACTATGCGACGTTACGTTTCGATACAAAAAAACTGCAGATGTTCTACATGCAAACAGCACATTCAGGGCATCTTTCACAGATGGAGCTTGCTTTGAGAAAGTCTGGTTTTCCACCTCGTTCGGCTATGGTTTTGCAAACAATCTGCTAAGCCGACCGTCCTGCTCTTCTTGCCATTATGCTCACCTTTCACGAACCTCAGATATTACCGTTGCAGACTACATCTCGGAGATTGAAGACGAATCTCTCCGCAGCGCAAGCTACGCGAAATCGCTCATACTGATCAACACGCAAAAAGGCGCAGAACTGTTTGAAAAAGCAAAAAATTCTTTGCTGTATTCCGAGATCAGTATAGCAAAAGCCGTTTCTGTATCCAAGCACTTATCTTCTCCCGCCGTGCAACACAGAAACCGAAAAAAGGTTTTCAAGTGCTTGGGCAAGCGTCCGTGGAATGAATTGTCCGCAAAATATTTTACAGTCTACAAACCGGTGCGGACCCTCAAAAGCCTAAAAAGCAAATTCAAAATATTCAAATAAGAGTATCAAATACAAATTGGAGATTGTCATGTCTGAGTTGGATTTACAAAGATTAAAAGAGGTAGAGTTCAACATTCTAAAAGCCTTTATCTCTATTTGCAACAAGCATTCTCTTTCATATTTTCTAATCGGTGGCACGGCGCTTGGCGCTGTTCGCCACAAGGGATTTATTCCTTGGGATGACGACATCGACGTAGGTATGCCCCGTGAGGATTATGAAAAATTCCTTGCCATTGCCCAATCCGAGCTTCCGGACGAATTGTTTCTGCAAACGCCCGAAACCGATCCGGAATACTTACAGTGCTTTGCCAAAATCAGAAATTCAAAAACGACGTTTCGCGAAACTGTGGTAAAGCACCGTTCCATAAACCACGGCATGTTTATCGACATCTTTCCTCTCGACGGGTGTGTAAATTACACAAGGCATCGCAGAAAAACAAAGCTGCTTCAAATACGCATTTCAGCAGACCTCGCGCTCAAGCGCTCCTTCGTAAGAAGAGCGTTGATCCTTCTTTCCAAAATACGTTACCCCTCGCTCACAAAAGCGAAAAGAAAGCTCACAGCTCTTTGGAAAGCACATCCCTATGCTTCCTCCGAATACATTGCAAATTTCGGTGGCGCTTGGGGTAAGAAGGAGGTCGTTCCGCGGACATTCTTCGGTAAGGGAACCGAAGGCACCTTTGAAGGTCTTACTGTCCGTCTTCCCGAAAAGGCTGACGAGTATTTGACAGCAGTCTACGGTGACTACATGACACCGCCCCCACCCGAAAAACGTATCGCACATCACCACTGTGACGTGATTGATCCTGACACATCATATATGGATTATATGGAGGCTCCTCTATGAAAGCTTTAATTTTAAATTCCGGTCTTGGCACCCGAATGGGTGTGTATACCAAAGAGCATCCCAAGTGCATGACTGATATTTCCGCGACGGAGTCCATCCTTTCCCGTCAACTTCATTTGCTTGTCGAGGCAGGCATCAAAGAGGTTGTGATCACCACGGGATACTTTGACAAGGTTCTCATTGACTACTGCAACTCACTTGACCTTCCTCTGAACTTTACGTTCGTAAAAAATCCCGTCTACGATAAGACCAACTACATATACTCCATCTACTGTGCGCGCGATGTGTTAAAGGACGAGGATATTCTGCTTTTACACGGCGGTCTCGTCTTTGAAGCATCCGTCCTCGCTGACGCTCTTGCCTTCCCTCACAGCTGCATGAAGGTATCTTCTACCCTTCCTCTTCCCGAAAAGGATTTCAAGGCGGTGGTAGAAAACGGCATGGTCAAAAAAGTCGGCGTTGAATTTTTTGAAAACGCTATGGAAGCACAGGCACTCTATAAACTCAACAAACCCGAGTGGAACACCTGGCTTGATCACATTATTTCCTTCTGTGAGTCCGATAAAACCAAGGTTTACGCCGAGGTTGCGCTCAACGAGATCACAGATCGCTGTCCCATCCACATCCTTGACGTCAAGGATCGCCTTTGCACCGAGATCGACAATCCCGAGGACCTTGCAAAGGTGAAAGCCGCCCTCGCCGCAATTCTCTAATCAAACCAACAAAAATACAAACATCTCATTTGGAGGCAAATATGTCACTATTTACTGGAAAAACCTTACTTATCACCGGTGGTACCGGCTCTTTCGGAAACGCTGTTCTCAACCGTTTTCTGCGCACCGACATTGGTGAGATCCGCATTTTCTCACGCGACGAGAAAAAGCAGGACGATATGCGCCACGAGTTTCAGGCAAAGATGCCCGAGGTGGCGGAAAAGATCAAGTTTTACATTGGCGACGTGCGCGATCTCGCTTCGGTGAAAAACGCAATGCACGGCGTGGACTACATCTTCCACGCGGCGGCACTCAAGCAGGTGCCCTCTTGCGAGTTCTTCCCCATTGAAGCCGTCAAGACCAACGTGCTCGGCACCGAGAACGTCCTGACCGCCGCCATCGAAGCAGGGGTCAAGAACGTCGTTTGCCTTTCGACCGACAAGGCGGCGTACCCCGTCAATGCCATGGGCACGTCGAAGGCAATGATGGAAAAGGTCATCGTGGCGAAGTCCCGCACCGTTTCCCCCGAAAAGACCAAGATCTGCTGCACCCGCTACGGCAACGTCATGTGCTCGCGCGGCTCTGTCATTCCTCTGTGGATCGAGCAGATCCGTGGGGGCAATCCCATCACCATCACCGACGGCTCGATGACTCGCTTCATCATGTCGCTCGACGAAGCCGTCGACCTTGTCCTCTTTGCCTTTGAGCATGGTGAGAGCGGCGATATTCTCGTCCAAAAGGCACCCGCCTGCACCATCCAGACACAGGCAGAGGCTGTTTGCGAGCTGTTCGGCGGCGATAAGAGCAACATCAAGGTCATCGGCATCCGCCACGGTGAAAAGATGTACGAGACCCTTCTCACCAACGAGGAGTGCGCAAACGCCATCGACATGGGTAACTTCTATCGCGTACCCTGCGACAAGCGCGGCTTAAACTACGACAAATACTTTAACACGGGCGACGCCGAGCGCAACCCCTTGACCGAGTTCAATTCGAACAACACCCAGCTTCTCACCGTTGAAGAAACCAAGGCGAAGATCGCTTCTCTCGCATACATTCAGGACGAGCTTGCAAAGGACGGAAAATAAGATGAACATCTTAGTGACCGGTGCCGCAGGCTTCGTCGGCAAGAACCTTGCCGAGGCGCTCAAGTGTGTGCGCGACGGAAAGGATAAGACGCATCCCGCCATTGCCGTTGAGGACATTTATCTTTACGATATCGACTCTCCCGCGTCGCTTCTCGATGAGGCGTGCGAGAGATGCGACTTTGTGTTTCACCTCGCGGGCGTCAACCGCCCGAAGGACACGAAGGAGTTTATGGAGGGCAACTTCGGCTTTACCTCTACCCTGCTCGACACCTTAAAAAAGCATAAAAACACCTGCCCCGTGATGATCTCCTCCTCCATCCAAGCAACCTGCATCGGTCGCTACGACGGCGAATACGGCAGAAGCAAGAAGGCGGGTGAGGAGCTGCTCTTTGCCTATGGCGAAGAAACGGGGGCGAGGGTACTTGTATACCGCTTCCCCAACCTGTTCGGCAAGTGGTGCCGCCCCAACTACAACTCGGCGGTGGCGACCTTCTGCAATGCGTTTGCAAACGATCTTCCCTACACGGTGAACGACCCGTCCGTATGCCTTGAGCTTCTTTATATCGACGACCTGATCGACGAGATGCTCTTAGCGCTTGAGGGGCGTGAGCATCGCTGTGCATTTGACGGCACGGACACCGTTTTGACAGAGGGCGGCAAATACTGCGCCGCTCCCATCACCCACCGCGTCACGCTTGGCGAGATCGTTTCCCTCCTTGAAAGCTTTAAGGCACAGCCCCAAACGCTCCTTATGCCCGAGATCCCGAAGAACAGCTTTGCAAAGAAGCTGTATTCCACCTATCTTTCCTATCTTCCGAAGGAAAAGGCGGCATTCCCCTTAAAGATGAACGTGGACGCGCGCGGCTCCTTTACCGAGCTTTTGCGCACCGAAAAGTGCGGACAGTTTTCTGTCAACATCTCGAACCCGGGCATCACCAAGGGACAGCACTGGCATCACACCAAATGGGAGTTTTTCATTGTTGTCAGCGGCAAGGGCTTGATCGAGCAACGCAAGGTGGGCACGGACGAGGTTCTAAGCTTTGAGGTTTCGGGCGAAAAGATCGAAGCCGTCCATATGCTTCCCGGCTACACCCATAACATCATCAATCTGTCCGATACAGAGCCCTTAGTCACCGTCATGTGGGCAAACGAGCAATTCGACCCCCAAAAGCCCGATACTTTTTTTGAGGTAGTGAAATAATGGACATGAAACTTGACTATTCTGACATTCATTTTAAAAACGACGGAAGGCTGAAGCTTCTCATCATCGTGGGCACACGCCCCGAGATCATCCGTCTTGCCGCCGTTATCAACAAATGCCGCAAGTACTTCGACTGCGTGCTTGCGCATACGGGACAGAACTACGACTATAACCTCAACGGCGTTTTCTTCAAGGATCTGAAGCTCGCCGATCCCGAGGTCTATATGGACGCGGTGGGCGACGACCTCGGTGCTACCGTCGGCAATATCATCAACTGCTCTTACAAGCTGATGAATCAGATCAAGCCCGACGCGCTCCTCATTCTCGGCGACACCAACTCTTGCCTTTCGGCGATCGCCGCAAAGCGTCTGCATATTCCCATCTTCCATATGGAAGCGGGCAACCGCTGCAAGGACGAGTGCCTGCCGGAGGAAACCAACCGCCGCATCGTTGACATCATCTCCGACGTCAACCTCGCTTATTCCGAGCACGCGCGCCGTTATCTCCATGAGTGCGGACTGCCCAAGGAGCGCACCTACGTGACGGGCTCTCCGATGGCAGAGGTGCTGCACGAAAATCTTGCCGAGATCGAAGCAAGCAACATTCACACACGCTTAGGACTCGAAAAGGGCAAATACATTCTCCTTTCCGCACACAGAGAGGAAAACATCGACACCGAAAAGAACTTCACGAGCCTTTTCACCGCCATCAACAAGATGGCAGAAAAGTACGGTATGCCCATTCTCTACTCCTGCCATCCCCGTAGCCGCAACCGCCTTGCGAAGAGCGGCTTCAAACTTGATCCCCGTGTCATTCAGCACGAGCCTCTCGGCTTCCATGACTACAACTGTTTACAAATGAACGCATTTGCGGTCGTTTCGGACAGCGGAACGCTGCCCGAGGAAAGCTCCTTCTTCACGAGCGTGGGACATCCCTTCCCTGCCGTTTGCATCCGCACCTCCACCGAGCGTCCCGAGGCGCTAGACAAGGCGTGCTTCATCCTCGCGGGTATTGACGAAAACAGCCTTTTGCAGGCTGTCGACACCGCCGTTTCGATGAATGCAGAGGGCGACCACGGCATCCCCGTGCCCAACTATGTGGAGGAAAACGTTTCGACCAAGGTCGTCAAGATCATTCAGTCCTACACGGGCGTGGTCAATAAGATGGTTTGGAGAAAGTTTTAAGGAGATACCATGCTGCTTGCAACCACCACCGAGGATTTTGCACCCTTTACCGAGAGCCACGAGGAGCGCATCCGCCTTCTTTATGAGGCAGGCTTCCGCTCCATCGACCTCTCGCTTTACGATGTGATCCCGGGCGATCCGCTCTTTTCGGACAGCTTTCGGGAAGCGGCGGAAAGCCTTGCCGATTACGCCGACGGACTGGGAATGCGCTTTGTACAATGCCACGCGCCCGCCGTTAACTGCTTAAGGAGCGAGGAGGACTTTTCCCGTGCCCTGACGCTGACTGCGCGCGCCATTGAGATCTGCGGTATTTTAAGCATCCCTACGCTCGTCACCCACGTCGGGTTCCACCCGTCGTTAGACGAAGAGGGCTGGCGCGCAGGAAATCTGCGCTTTTATCGCGCCTTGATGCCCGCCGCGAAGGAAAATTCCGTCCGCGTGCTTGCGGAAAACTCGGCACACGCGAACCTCAAAGGCTATTATCTCTATACGGGACGCGCCTGCCGCCGCTTTGCTGACGGAATGAATGACCCGAATTTCGGCATTTGCTGGGACACGGGTCACGCCAACATGGAGGGCGCGCAATATGATGAGATCCTAGCCCTTGGCGATGCGCTCGGTGCCATCCATTTTCATGACAATCGCGGAGAAAAGGACGAGCATCTCATTCCCTTCTTAGGCACGATGAGCATTGACGAGGTCATGCACGCGCTCATCGACGTGGGCTTTAAAGGTCCCTTTACCTTTGAAGCGACCTCCTCCCTGCGCCCTCCCTGCTATCGGATGGGTGACAGACGCCCCTATCCCGGGGACACACGTATGGAAAAGCCGACGCTTGCCATGCAAAAAGCGGCGGAACGCTTGCTTTTTATCACGGGCGAAGAGATCCTTTCCGCATACGGCATTTTGGAAAAATAAGAGTTTTGTGACTTTATCACGGTTTTTTTCTTGAAATTTCCATATAATAAAAAAAGAAAAAACAAAAAACAAAAAATAAAAGGAGAAGTTCCCATGAGAAAATTCAAATGTAAGGTTTGCAGAGCCATTTTTGAGGTCGAGGAGGGCAAGGAGCCCGTATGCCCCATCTGCGGTGTCAAGGGCGATAAGCTCGAGGAGATCGTAGAGGCTCCCGTAGAGGAAGCACGTCCCGCTCCCAAGACCAAGTATTCGGGCAGCAAGACCGAGAAGAACCTGGAAGCCGCCTTTGCGGGCGAGTCCCAGGCAAGAAACAAGTACACCTATTTCGCATCGGTTGCAAAGAAGCAGGGCTTCGAGCAGATTGCGGCACTCTTCCTCAAGACTGCCGACAACGAGAAGGAGCACGCAAAGATGTGGTTCAAGGAGCTTGCCGGCATCGGCGACACCGCTGAGAACCTGCTCCATGCCGCCGAGGGCGAGAACTACGAGTGGACGGATATGTACGCAGAATTTGCGAAGACCGCTGACGAGGAGGGCTTCCACGAGCTGGCTGAAAAGTTCCGTCTGGTTGCCGCCATCGAAAAGCATCACGAGGAAAGATATCGCGCGCTCCTTAAGAACATTGAGCTTGCCGAGGTCTTTGCCAAGAGCGAGGTCAAGGTTTGGGAGTGCCGCAACTGCGGACACATCGTTGTCGGCACCGCCGCACCCGAGCTCTGCCCCACCTGCGCACATTCGCAGAGCTACTTCGAAATTCACGCTGAAAATTATTAAAAAGGTTTGGGGCGTGGGGGATTTCCTTAAAATCCCCCACTCTTCTTTGATAAAATCATGAAACTTATCTTTGATAGAACCGAAAAATACCAGCCCGATCCCTTCATCTTTGAGGATGAGGGCAAATTCTACATATACGTCACCAACAACGGTGAGCCGAACGGCGTCGAAGCCTACAGCGCCGACAGTCTTCTCGGTCCTTATCGCTATGAGGGTGCCGTAACCGCCTTCAAGGATGCCACCGACTATTGGGCACCTGCCGTGATCAAAATTGACGGCGTCTATTATATGTACGTTTCCTGTGTCAAGGGCGACAAGTTCGAGCATATGCACGTAGCAAAGGCAGAAAGCCCTCTCGGTCCCTTCACGGATGAAAAGATGCTCTACGACCGCTTTTCGATCGACGCGCATATGGTAAAAACAGAAGCGGGACTCTTCCTCTTCTATGCGGAGAACAATACGGATTGCGCAAATGGGCGCATCGGAACGCGCGTTTTTGTTGACCGCTTTCTCGACCCCTACACCCCCGCGAACGAACCGCGCGAGCTGATCACGCCCGACTTTGACGAGGAGATCTTTACCCCCTCTTACCGCGAAGACAACCCCTGGCACACCGTTGAAGGTCCCTTCTATTTCCGTGAGGGCGAATATCAATATCTCATGTACAGCGGCGGATGCTTCCAGGACGAAACCTACCACGTCGGCTACGCCGTCGCGAAAAGCGACGAGGAGGACTTGACAAAGGTTAATTTTGTCAAGCACACAAATGGCGACCGCTTTGCACCCGTTCTCATTAAGAACGAATACGAAGAGGGTACAGGACACCACAGCGTCATCAAACACGAGGGAAAGTATTACGCCATCTATCACGCAAGAGATTACATGTATCGCGAAAACGGTCTGATCGAGGCGCGGGATGCACGCATCTGCCGCCTGCACGTCGCGGACGGCATCATCACCGCCGAACGGTACAAGGACAAAATATAAAGAAAAAAGTCGATTTCCAAGGAAATCGACTTTTTGTTTTTCTTGATTTAAAGAAGCACGGGAGCTTCAGTCAATTTGGTGTTCTCGTCCGAAACGACCACGTTCGACACCTTGATCTTGACAGGGCTGTTTCCGCCGAAGACGTAGGCGTGCCCCTTGCCCGAAATGACGTTCGAAACGTTGAGGTTTTCCGCCGTGCAGTTGTTAAAGTGGAAGGTGTTGATCGCATCGATCTTGACACGGTGGAACTTTTCCTCATAACCGATATCGTCCTCGCGCGCGACTGCTTCGCCATTGTACATGAACTTGTCAATGTAAACATTTCTTAGCGTACAACCGTTAAAATAGATACCAACACCCGCGCCGTCGGTCAGTTGAATGTTCTCAAACACGCTGTCCGCAAGCGTGTCGGCGATGTACATACCGAAGCGAGAATGGGTCAGAACGTCCCTGACGGTGATGTTTCTCGTTTCGCCCACCTTGCCGAGACGGAACTGATAGTCGCAAATGTCACCGATGCGGATGGCGGCAAGGGCACGTCCTCTCTGTCCGTGGGGCGTGATGTCCATCACGTTTGCGATCTGCACGTTATACACCTTAAAGCCGCCGCGGTTGAGAATGCGGATGATGTCGCACTCATCGGTCAAGTATCCGCGAATATTCTTGATGATAATGTCGTGGATATCGGGGTCGCACGCGGCGAGCTCTTCTTCCGTAAGCTGTCCTCTCGGCGGACCGAAGTTGGTGAGGGCCACGGTATCGTCGCCCGTTCTGCCGAAAATGTTTTCAATCAAGAAGTTGTGGCATCCCGTGCGGATATCAATACCGTCCTGATTGGGGACATTGGCAGGCGCATCAAAGGTGATGTCAAAAAGATGTCCCTCGGCGCAGAACTCAAAGTTCATTGCCCAATACCGCTGATTGATAAAGCGAAGTCCCGAAACAGCAATACGCTCCACATTGCGGAAATTAATGCCGCGATTGACCGAAATGTTTGCAATGCCGCGCGGATTGGCTCTGCCTACAAAGTTTCCGTTTTCGTCGTAGATGGTAAAATCCTTCTCAAAAATGCCGTTATGGTTTCCGCCGTCGAGAAGGACGTTGCCACGTCCTGCGAGGGTAATGTCGTACTGCCTTTCGTCGGCGCGCCAATACTTTCCATATGCAGCGTCGTTAGAGAAAAAGTGGATAAAGGTATCGTCGGCAAGACGGATATGGCAGTTGTCGAGCTGAACGTCGCTACCCGTATGCAGAATAATGCTTTGATCGATTTCCCAAAGGGGTTTTTCCGTTCTTTCGTTAAAGCGCGGGATAACGACCGAAACGGATGCCTCCGCCGCCGCGTCGACTGCCGCTTGAATCATTGCGGCATCACTTGCGAGGTGCTTGAAGTCGTTAGGTGTGTAAACGCATTTCATCACGTACTCCTTTAGAAAAGAACTTTTATTTTCAGCATAAACGTTTTCCTCATTATAGTGCAATTTTTCTCTTTTGTCAATAGAAATTCGCAGAATTGTGAAGAAAAAAACTTGAAAAATCGTCATTTTCTGCGCATCTTACATCGAACACCGTTCGTATTCGTTTTTCAAATGGTTGCCATAAGAAAAAAGGAAAAACAAAGCAGTTTGTTGCCAGAAGTCCCTGTTCTCAAAATTCTCCAAAACGGAGAATTTACGAGAAAAACAGTCGCTTGACTATATCTACAGTTTCGTATATAATGTAATCAGAACCCCAAAACGCCCTTCGAAAGGAACGCACTATGCAAGAATATACCTTTGCACAAACGCTCAAAAGCTTAAGAAAAAAGAAAGGCGTGACCCAAAAGGACTTGGCTTTTTTCTTATCCGTTTCCAACAAAACGGTTTCCAAATGGGAAAAGGGTATCTCCTCGCCCGACCTTTCCTTGCTTCCCCCACTTGCCAAGTATTTTGGGGTCAGCACAGACACCCTGCTCGGCTTACAGCAGGAAACGCAAAAAAGCGTACGTGAAGCTCTTTTGAATGACTTTCACGGGCTTGAGCGCAAGGAAGCGATCCTTAAGGCGTTTGAGCTTGTAAGACATACCGTTCCCGCCGTCAATGACTTCATCTGCAAAGAGCTGAGGGACGAATGTACAGAAGCCGTTTTTCCGCAAACACGACCGAAGTTTTGCAGAACACGCATCGCGCGTCCCGATTGTTTCTCCTTTACCGCCTCCCATACGGATGTCAACGTTTCCGTAACGCTTCTCGGCAACGAGTCGAATTTTTCTTGGCTCAAAGACGAGCAAGTGCAAAGCAAAATAGCAAAGCTTTTTTCGTTTTTATCCCAAAAGGATTCCTTGCGCTTGCTCTACTTTATCCATTCCAAGGCATGCTCAGAAAGCTTCACCGCGGACTATGTTGCGACACACACCGACCTTCCCCTGCAAAAAACACGGGATCTTCTCGATGCGCTTTGCGAGATCAGCACCTGCAAATGCACCTCCGCACACCTCACACAGGGAACGATCAAGGTCTACGAATGCCGTGGTGACGGCGTACTTCTTTCCATCATCACGCTTGCCTACGAGCAGATGTGCGGAAAAAACTACTACGAGCAGAACTATAACTACAGTTGCAAAATGATAGGAGAAGCATAGCATGACACCCTTATCGAAGACCATCAAAAGGCTTCGCTTGGAACGGGGCTTGACGCAGGAAGAGCTTGCATCTCTGCTTGGTGTTTCGGGACAAGCTGTTTCCAAATGGGAAACAAACGACACCTACCCCGACGGCGCTTTGCTTCTTCCTCTTGCAGAGGTGCTTGGAGTTTCCCTCGACACGCTGTTTGACAACCGCGCCGTATCCATGACGGATGCTTCACAAAGAGTTATGCGCCTTTTTCAAAACACACCGAAAGAGAACCGCATCTCCCTTGCAAGAGAGCTCTGCTGGCAGATCCAACGAGGACTGGTCCTTGGCGATGCCGAATCCCTGTCCGAGGATCTGCAGGAACGCCCCCCAAAAAACCGTGCCTCCTTTTTTTTGGGTAATAACGGCTTTACCCTGATCTCGGACGGAAAAGAGCCCTTTTTCTCCGTTTTTGAAGAGCCGGAGGACGGCTTTGGGCATTTCTTAGAGGATAAAGAGGCACTCCGACAGCTTTTTCTCATTCTTTCGGAGGAAGACACGCTCCGCGCCCTCATATATTTAATGGAGCAACCGCAGGGCTACGTCTTTGAGGGCGAGGTGCTGGGGCGCGCCTGCTCTATTGAAGACGGGCGTCTTGCAGACGTTTTGAACGGGCTTTCGCAGTTAAAAGCAATCAAGGAGCGCGCCTTGAGCATCAATGGAGAACCCCACTCCCTGTATTACGTCATCGCAAGTCATAATTTGCTTGCTTTGTTCCTCATCGCAAAGCAGCTGTTTTTCCACGGCTCTTATTTCTTGAAACAACACACGAGGACGCGTCCTCTCATTCGCTACCGCGAAGCACGCCAAAAAGAATCTTAAAAAACGATAAATCTTCTTGCCGTTTATTGACAAGCCTTTGTGTTTTATGGTAAAATAATCTTACTGAATAATATTTTTATGAAGGAGAGCCCCATGAACAAGAAGATTCAAGCGATCATCGACCTCATCAAAGAGAAGGACATCAAGATGGTGGACTTCAAGATGGTGGATATCCACGGTCAGTTCCGCCACGTGACCATTCCTGCCTACAGCTTTTCCGAGGAGATCATGACGACGGGCATTGGCTTTGATGCCTCCAATTACGGCTACGCCGTTGTCGAAAAGAGCGACATGGTGTTTATCCCCGATCCCGACACCGCTATGATCGACCCTTTTTGCGAGATCCCCACACTCTCGATGAGCGGTGATGCTATGATCATCGACTCTCCCAAAAACCGACCTCTTGCCCAATACCCCCGCAACATCGTCAAGGCGGCAGAGGCGTATATGCGTGACTCCGGCATTGCCGACACCATGCTGATTCTCCCCGAATTTGAATTTTACCTTTTTGATCAGGTAGGATGGCGAGTCGCCGCGGACGAGGTTTCCTATGCCGTTGACGCCAAGCAGTCCTATTGGAACAGCGACGTTGAGGGCAAGGGTGTGATCGTTCCCAAGCAGAAGGCATACCACATCGCCAAGCCCTATGACACCTCCTACGAGTGCCGTAGCGAAATGTGCTTGCTCATGGAGGAGGCGGGCATTCCCGTGAAGTACCACCACCCCGAGGTTGCCGCATCGGGACAGTTTGAGATTGAGCCTATGCTGGGTGAGATGTCCAAGATGGCAGACGCGACCATGACCATCAAGTATATCATCAAGAACACCGCCGCCAAGTACGGCAAGAGCGCGACCCTGATGCCCAAGCCCATCGCGGGCGAGG
>SVTN01000126.1 GCA_015063765.1 Oscillospiraceae bacterium
CGCGGAAAAGCTCGCTGAACAACGCGAGGAGATACCCTCTCACCTCGGTGTCGGCAAAGACAGCATCCTCTTTATGCACGTCGATCACATTTCCGATCGCTTGGGTGATGCGTGCATTTTCAGAAGCCCCCACAAGCACAGGAGAGCGGGGGATCATCGTCTTGAAGATCTGGCTGAATTCGGGACAGATGTCGGGAGAAACGATCAGGATCTCGTGATGCACGCGCTCCGTTTTGTCAAGATAATAGTGGATCTGATTGGGAAAAGCAATAAAGAGATCCCCCGTGTTGGCAACGCACTCAATATCGTCTGCCGCGACGACGGTCGTGCCTTCCTTGATGAGAACGATCTCAATATGGGTGTGCAGATGCGGCGTAGGACCTAAATTCCTTCCGCGACGCGCTTCATATGCGTTTTGTTTCTTCTCAAGCGTAAAAAGCATGGTTCTCTCTCCAACTATATGAATAATGCAATATTTGTCTTGTGAAAAACTCTCTATGTCTTGTATTATACAACAAAATCCATTAAAATACAAGTAGGTAAGAACCATAAATGACCAAAAAAACAAAAAACTTTGATTTTTGCGCCAGCGCAGAAAGAAAGGACGGACCATATGAAAAAGAGAATTGCCATCGTCGGCTACGGCGGACAGGGCGGCTGGCACGGTGACCACGCGCTGAAGAGCGACGTTGTGGAGCTTGCCGGCATCTACGATATCAAGCCCGCACGCGAGGAGGTCGCCCGCGCAAAGGGTGTGCACGTATATCCCTCCTTCGAAGCCATCCTAGAAGATAAAACGGTCGATATTGTCGTCTGCGCCACCCCCAACGACGTGCACGAGGATATCGTTGTCCGCTCGCTTCTTTCGGGCAAGAACGTCGTTTGCGAAAAGCCGGTTGCGCTTTCGCTCGAATCGCTTGACCGCATGATTGCCGCCGCAAAGGAGGCAGGCAAGCTCTTTACCGTGCATCAGAACCGTCGCTGGGACGTCGACTTCCTCGGCATGAAGTCCATCATTGAGAGCGGCAACATCGGCGACGTCATCAACATTGAATCCCGTGTCCACGGCTCGCGCGGTATCCCGAGCGACTGGCGCGCACAGAAGCCCTATGGCGGCGGTATGATCCTCGACTGGGGCGTGCATCTGATCGACCAGATGCTCAAACTCATCCCCGACAGGATCAAGACGGTTGCCTGCCGTTGCCGTTACATCACGACGACTGAGGTAGACGACGGCTTCGGTCTTAACATTCTCTTTGAGAGCGGAAAGACCGCCTATATTGAAGTAGGCACCTACAACTTCCTGCCCCTGCCGCGCTTCTACATGCAGTGTAAGAACGGTACGGCACTCATCACCGATTGGCGTGAGGAAGCGCAGGTCGTCAAGTGCAAGTATTGGCATGAAAACGACGTTCTCCCCGTGCAGACTGCCGCAGGCATCACCAAGACTATGGCACCGCGCGATGAGATCACCACCGATACATACACCGTCGCGCGCCCCACGAGCGACGTGCACGACTTCTACCGCAACCTCGTCCTCGCCATCGACGGAGAAGCCGAGCAGCTGATCAAGCACGCCGAGGTGCGCCGCGTCTTAAAGGTTATGGAAGCGGCATTCGAGTCGGACGCCAAGGGTGGCGCCCCCATCGCCTTCGACGAAGAAAGATAATAAAAAACGCGCCAGAAGGCGCGTTTTTTATTTTGCACGAATACCTTTTTCCTCCGCCGATGAAACTTCTTTCCCGTCAAGGAAGTCGCAAAGATCGTCTAAGGAGGCAAAGTACCGTGTACAGCCGTGCAGGAGCATCAGCGATCGCACGGGCGACTCGTCACCGACCGCGACGATATACGACGGCTTGCCCTTGGCGTAGGCATAGCCCGTTTCCCAAGCCGTTCCCGCATCCGAGGTGAAGCCGTGATCGAGTGCCACGACAAAGTCAGCACTCTCAAGACCCCTAACGTCAATATCGAAGATCTCCTTGCCCCACGCAAGGCTGCCCTCGGGCACGTCGCCCTCGGCAGTATGCTCCATCGGGACGAAGACCTCGTATTTTTCACGCAAGCGTGCGGCAAAGGCATGAATGAGCGCCGTTTCCTTTTGATTAAAAAAGGGACCTGCCAAATAAATCTTTTTCATATGCTGCTCCTAAAAAAGCCGTAGAATTTCTACGGCTTTTTGTTTGAAAATTATTCCTTGATCGAAAGACCTTGCTCGGCAAGAGCGGCAAGCAGAGCGTCAGTATGGGGCGCAAGCTCGGCTCTCGTAAGGGTGCGGTCGGAAGCAGAGAAGACAAAGCGCAGAGCGATGCTGCTGTTTCCGTCGGCGCTCTCGTATACGTCAACGAGCGACACGTCCTTAAGGAGCTCGCCGCCAACGGCGTGGCAAAGAGCGCACAGGGCGTCAAAGTTGACCGATGCGGGATCCACGAGGAAGGAGAAGTCTACCTCGATGGAGGGGAAGCGAGAGGGAACGGAATACTTGATCGCCGCGGGAGCAAGCGCACCGAAGAGCGCCATATCGATCTCGGCAAAGGCGATGGAAGCCTTGCGGTCGATCTTTGCCTTGACAGCGGGGTGCAGCACCGAGAGCGTTCCGTAAGAAACGCCGTCCACCGTGATGGCAAAGGTGTTTGCGGGATGCATAAAGTCAAGCACATCATCCAAAGCCACGAATACGGGCGTTACGTGCTTGATGGAGCGGAAGATGGAAACGACGGCGTCGCGCATGTCAAAGAAGACAGCCTCTTCGCTTCTCGTCTTATCCAAGGTGGCAAAGCCCAGCATTCTGTGCTCGTCGCACATATTCTCGGCATTGTAGCCGTGCACCGTTCTGCCGATCTCAAAAATACCGTACTTCGGCGCATATCCGCGGTTATCGGCGAGGAAGGCGAGAAGGGTGGGGATCATGGAATAACGGAGCGTGGTATGCTCAGGCGTCTGCGCATTGACAAGCTTCGGGTTTTGGGGAAGCGAGATGCCCATTTCACGGTAACGGTTCTCGTCGCACCAGATATAAGAGTGCACCTCGTGCATCTTGTAGGTGGAAACGAGGATATCCTTCGCGCGATTGTCTGCCGAGCGACCTGCATCGGCACGCACGGGATAGAGAGGGCTCTTCGAGGTCTTCACGTCAAAGTTGTCATAGCCGTAGATACGGGTGACCTCCTCGATCAGGTCCGCCTTGATGCTGACGTCCTTGGTCGCACGCCAGGAGGGAACGGTCACGTGGAAGCTGTCGCCGTCCTGCTTGACACCAAAGCCGAGCGAGCGAAGCGTCTTCACAATAAACTCGGTGGGGATGTCAATGCCGGTATAGCGGTCGTAATACGCCTTATCAATGTCGATCTCAATGGTGGGATACTCGTACACGTACTTATCGGTCACAGAGCTTACCACCGTCACACCCGCGTCGATCTCGGAAAGGAGATAAAGGAAGCGTGCGGTCGCAAGGGGAGCGAGTGCGGGGTCGAGCATCTTTTCATAGCGCATCGAAGCATCGGTGCGCAAGCCAAGATAGGTGCTCGCATGGCGGATGCAAACGCCGTCAAAGGTCGCGCTCTCAAGCAGAAGGGAATTCGTGTCGTCCGAAATGCCCGATGCAAGACCTCCCTTGATGCCTGCAATGGCAACGGGCTCCTCATTCGAGCAGATCATCAGAACGCGGTCGTCAATGGTGCGCACCTCGTGGTCGAGGGTGGTAAACTCAAAGGGAGAAGCAAATCTCTGCACCTCGATCTTGTCCACCTTCTTAAGGTCAAAGGCGTGCATCGGCTGACCGAGCTCCATCATAACGTAGTTGGTCAAGTCGGCAAGCAGATTGATCGCGCGCGATCCGCAGTAGTAAAGGCGGATCTTCATGGTCACGGGCGATTCATGCACCGTGATGTTTTCCACCTTCGTACCGATGTAGCGGTACGCGTGTCTTGTGTCGCGGATGTCGATCTCCACGGGGGGAAGGTAGTCGTACGCGGTAAGGTCCTTCTTGGGGGCATCGAGCAGGCGGCGGCCGGTAATGGTCGCAAACTCGCGTGCAATACCGTAGTGACCCCAAAGGTCGGGACGGTTGGTAAGCGATTTGTTGTCCACCTCAAAGATGATATCGTCAATAGGGTAGATGGCCTTGATGTCAATACCGAGGGGGAGATTTTCAGCAAGCTCCCAAAGGCCCGCGTTGTCGTCGGAAATGCCAAGCTCGCTTTCGGAGCAGCACATACCCTGCGAGGGGTAGCCGGCAACCTTGCGCTCCTCGATCTTCATCGCTTCGCCATCCTTGCCGGGAACGGAACCGCCCACCGTTGCAAATGCCACGGTAAGACCCTCGCGCACGTTGGGTGCGCCGCAAACGCAGTCCACGATCTCAGAGCCCGTGTCCACCTTGAGAAGGCTCAGATGGTCGGACGAGGGGTGCTTCTTCACAGAGATGATGCGTGCAACGATAACGCCGCGCACGTCACGGCCCTTGAAGTAAATGTCCTCCACTTCAGCGGTGGAAAGGGTGAAGCGGTGAATGAGCGCGGGAATATCAAGCTCGGAGAGGTCGACAAAATCTCCGATCCAGTTCATCGAAAATAACACAGTCTCTCTCCTCCTTACTCGTTTTCAAATTGGGACAGCACGCGAAGGCTTCCCGAGTTAAAGTCACGGATATCCTTGACG
>SVTN01000127.1 GCA_015063765.1 Oscillospiraceae bacterium
GTGCCTTCGTTATGTCCGGCAATCTTTGGGTTTCCTTCATCTGTGCGATCGTTACCCTGATCGTTGTCGTGCTCTGCTCCACCTACGGTAAGAAGATGACCAAGCTCATCCCCTTCATCATCGGTGTTCTCGCAGGCTACGCTGTTGCTCTTATCTTCACCGTGATCGGCTATGCGGCAGATGCCGACGCCCTCAAGGTGATCGATTTTGCTCCCTTCCGCGCACTCGTCGAGGGCGGTGTTTCCTTCAAGACCTTCTTGGCTGTTCCCGACTTCGCCTTTGTGGAAGCCTTCAAGGGCTTTGCTGACTTCGAATGGAGCTACCTTGCAACCGTTGCAGTTGCATACATCCCCGTTGCATTCGTTGTATTTGCAGAGCATATCGCTGACCACAAGAACCTTTCCACCATCATTGAAGAGGATCTTCTTGAAGAGCCCGGTCTGCATCGCACCCTTCTCGGTGACGGTGTCGGCTCGATGGCAGGTGCCTTCTTCGGCGGTTGCCCCAACACCACCTACGGTGAGTCGGTCGGCTGTGTTGCGATCACCCGCAACGCATCTGTTGCAACCATCACTACCACCGCCATCATGGCGATCCTCATCTCCTTCCTCTCTCCCTTCGTCGCATTCCTCGATTCCATTCCCGGATGCGTCATGGGCGGCGTCTGCATCACCCTTTACGGCTTTATCGCTGTTTCGGGTCTGAAGATGATCCAGAAGGTCAACCTTGAGGACAGCGCGAACCTCTTTACCGTATCGGTAATTCTGATCGCAGGTATCGGCGGCATGGCTATGACCATCGGTAAGGTCACCATCACCTCCATCGCATGCGCTCTCATCCTCGGTATCATTGTAAACATTCTTTTGAACAAGTTTAAGAAGCCTGCACAGGAGAAGGACGAGGAATGAAGGATTACAAAAACGTCGTTATCTTCGACCACCCGCTGATCCGTCACAAAATCGCAATTCTGCGTGACGAAAAGACCAGCATGAAGGAATTTCGCGAGCTGGTCGAGGAGATCACCACCCTCATGACCTATGAGTCCTTGAAGGAGGGGGTGCCCACGACAGAAACCACAGTCAAAACACCCCTTGAAACCTGCACGCAGACCATCGTCAAGGACAATGCCATCGTCATTGTTCCCATCCTTCGCGCAGGACTCGGCATGGTGAACGGCATTCACGTGCTCTTTCCTTCGGCAAAGGTCGGTCACATCGGTATGTGCCGCAACGAGGAAACACTCAAGCCCGACACCTACTATTGCAAGCTTCCCGACGGAATTGAAGAAAAGTTAGTTCTCGTCGTCGACCCCATGCTCGCAACGGGCGGCAGCGCGTGCGACGCCATTCAGCTTCTCAAGGATCGCGGCTGCAAGCACATCAAGTTTATGGCGATCATCGGTGCACCCGAAGGTGTCACCAAGGTTGCCGAGGCACATCCCGACGTTGACATCTACGTTTCGACGCTCGACAGATGCTTGAATGAGCACGGCTACATTCTCCCCGGTCTGGGTGACGCGGGTGACAGACTCTTCGGCACAAAATAATTTCGCGCAAAAAGACCTCGGCTTGCCGAGGTCTTTTTCTTCGATGATTCTGTGCTATTTTTACCCTCTTTTTTTCAAAAAATGACTTGTAAAGCAAAATTCACCGTGCTATAATGAAATCGGCAATCAAAAAACTTACTTTAAACGGAAAGAGAGGCATACCATGAAAAACAATTACGGTATCCAGCTTTACAGCGTGCGCGACGCCATGAAGGAGGATATGGCGGGTGCACTCAAAAAAATTGCAGAGCTCGGCTACACATCGGTCGAGTTTGCAGGCTTTTTTGGCAAGAGTGCCGCCGATGTCAAGGCAATGCTTGACGAATATGGTCTTGAAATCTCGGGTACCCATTCTCCCTTCACCGATCTTCGCCCCTCGAATATTATGGAAACCATCGCATACCACAAGGCAATCGGCAACACCGATTATATCGTCCCCGGCGCGGACCTTTCTACGCTTGACAAGGTGGTCGACTTCTGCAACGTCATGAATTATGCCCAGCCCATTCTCGCGGCAGAGGGTATCCGTCTTGGCTACCACAATCATTCGCACGAATTCGTTATACAGCCCTACGGCTCTACCATCCACGCCGAGATCGAAAGAAGAACAAACGTCCACTTTGAGATCGACACCTTCTGGACCTTCAACGCCGAGCTTGACTCCATTTCGGTTTTAGAGCGTCTTGCGCACCGCATCCACGTCATCCACCTGAAGGACGGACGCCGCGGCGGCTACGGTATCCCTCTCGGACAGGGCGATGCCCCCGTTGCCGACGTTGTTCGCTATGCCGAAGCGCACGGTCTTGCAATGGTCGTTGAGAGTGAAACCCTCAACCCGAACGGTATGGCTGAGGCTACCGCCTGCATCGAGTATCTTAAGAGCCTCGAAGCATAAAGCGACGAGCTTGCCCCCACGGCGGCAAGCTCGTTTTTGCAAACATTTCTTTCCATTCAAAGGAGAAAACATGCTCTGGAGTGAAATTTTATCGGGAAAATTTGAGGAAGCACGCGCAAAGGCGTGTGACACCTGCGTCATGGTGGTCGGCTGTGTCGAGCAGCACGGACACCATCTGCCGCTTGGGCAAGACGTCATTCATACCGCCGCCATCGTCGAAGAAGCGGCAAAGCTTGAGCCCGTCGTCATTTTCCCTCATATGTATTTTGGAGAGAAGCAAGGGGCGGGGGAGTTTCCCGGCACCATCATCTTCTCTACTCGCTTGATGCTGGACATTTTGAAGGAATCCTGTCTTGAGATGGCAAGAAACGGCTTCAAGAAGATCATTCTCGTCAACGGACACGGCGGAAACACAAATCTCTTACAGTCCTTTGCCAGAAGCGTTCTTTACGAAAAGAAGGATTACATGGTCTTCGTCTACAGCTCGTGGTGTGCTTGGCCAAGAGTGCCGCAAATGCTGAAGATCATCGATTCGGGCAACAAAAAGGCGTTTCCCGAGCTGCTTCCCGAGGATATCGAATATCTCCGCTACTACGTGAAAAACAACAAAAACCGCGGTCACGGCTGCTTGATGGAAACATCCATGACGCTCGGATGCCGTCCCGACCTCGTCGATCTTTCCCGCATTGACGAGGTGGACGGGTGCGCCACGGGCAGGCTCTCGCACCTCTCGCGCGCAGGCTTCTACTCCCCCTTTGAGTGGATGGCGGATTATCCCGATTCTCTCGCATCGGACGCGCACGGGGGTATGAACGAACGCATTGGAAAATGCTTTTTTAACTACACCGTCAAAAAGACTGCCGAGGCGTTCCGCCTTTTGAAGAACGACACGCTTTGCGAGGAATACCGCCAGGAATGGGCGGCGAAGCAGAAATGAGGACAAGCATGAGGATCAAGGGTGCAATTTTTGATATGGACGGTACGCTCGTCGATTCGCTCTTCTTTTGGGGCGTTTTTTGGCGGGATCTCGGCGAAAAATTCTTAGGCAAGCAAAACTACGCACCGCCCGAGGCACTTGACCTTAAGGTGAGGACGATGATCTTCACCGACGCGATGGCATACGTGCGCGACGCGCTTGACATCAAAGCGAGTGCCGAGGAGGTGGTTGCCTTTGCGGCAGAAAATCTCACCGACTTCTACCGTTACAAGGTCAAGGCAAAGGCAGGGGCACACGCTCTGCTCGAGCATTTGAAAAAAACAGGCGTTCGCATGTGCGTCGCCTCCGCAACGGACAAGAAGTATCTCCCCATTGCCCTCGAAGCCTGCGGACTTTCCTCTTACTTTGATACCGTCCTCTCCTGTGCCGATCTGGGGGTCGGAAAGGATCAACCTGACGTTTATCTGCTTGCGCTTGAAAAATTAGGGGTCGAAGCCAAGGACGCCGCCGTGTTTGAGGACTCCTTCGTGGCACTTGAAACGGCGAAGGGAATCGGCTGTCATACCGTCGGCATCTTCGACGAAAACAATTTCGGACAGGACCGTCTTTCTGCCGCATCGGACGTGTATATTGCCAAAGGGCAGACGCTTGACACGGTCATCCCTCACCTTTCAGAGTAAAAAACCCGTTTTTTAGCGTTTTTCTTCCCTTTTTTCTTGACAATTCCGTGGCGTCCGTGCTACAATAACTACGATAAAAAAACAACCAAGGAGAACATCATGGCAGAAATTTTCGAAGTCATTATGATCGTCAGCTTTGGCGCGTCCTGGCCGCTGAACGTTATGAAATCCTACCGCGCACGCACGACCAAGGGCAAGAGCCTTGCGTTTTTGCTTCTCATCTTCTTCGGTTACATTGCGGGCATCATTTCCAAGCTCATCAACGATGCTTATATGGCGTCCATCGCACAGAAGTGGTACGTCCTTTTCTTCTACGTTTTGAACCTCATCATGGTTGGCACCGATCTTCTTCTTTACGTGAGAAACAAGCGTCTGGATGCGGCGCGTGCCAAGGAGCAATGAGTCTTAAAAAGCGCAGGAATAGGCTCAGGTGCTAAAGGACAGTGAAAAAGCCGATATGGAGTTTATTCCGTATCGGCTCTTTTCTGTTGCACTGACACATACAGTGGTGAGTAAGTGCGCATTTCCTGACAGTTTTTAGTGATATGCTGTCTTCGACAGCGTGATATTTTT
>SVTN01000128.1 GCA_015063765.1 Oscillospiraceae bacterium
CACCCTTCTTGAAAACGGTGCTGCACGTGCCAAGGAGATCATTGCCAATCACACCCCCTACTTCAAATCTCATCAAGAGTATTTTGATTTTATGGATTCCCTCAACTGCGAAGGCGACCGCGTGACCTACAACGAGGACGGTACCGTCCTCGCAGATATCCGTTGATTTTACCGTAATATCATTGAAAGCTGGTTCTGCCTTGAAAAAACACGCATTTTTATTCGTTATTATCGCAGGCATGTGTTGGGGAACATCCGGAATTTTCTCCACGCTCCTCGCAGAATGCGGACTTACGGGATTGCAAAACTCCGCCGTGCGCGGTACGGTTTCTTTGCTCTTTCTTCTTCTTTATGTCCTCATCTTTGACCGTTCCGCCTTCCGCATTCGCCTGTGGGAGCTTGCGCTTTTCTCTGGTATCGGTATTGCGCTCTTTGGGTCGGGCACGGCATATTTTTATGCCATCCCCCGCACCTCAAACGCAACGGCGGTGGTTTTGATGTATACCGCACCCGTCATTGTTTCGGTCGTGTCGGTCCTGTTTCTCGGTGAGCGCTTTTCCCGACTGAAGCTCATTTCGGTCGCCGTCATGCTCCTTGGTTGCCTTTTCGTTTCCGGCGTGATCGGTGATCTTAAAATTGACCTTATCGGTATTCTTCTCGGGCTTCTTTCGGGCGTTTCCTATGCCGCGTATAACATTTTAACCAAAATCGCCATGAAGCGTGGAAGCTCCGCCATCAGCGCAACGCTTTACGGCGTTGCCTTCATGACTGTGCTTGCGCTGTCGTTCTCAAAGCCCGGAGAAATCTTTAAAGTGGCGGCAGAAAGACCTTTTCCGACGGTTCCTTTGATGCTTGGCATCGGACTTGTCACCTTTGTTGCCCCCTATCTTCTTTACACCTTTGCGATGAAGACGCTCCCCGCAGGAACGGCATGCGCGCTCAGCATTGTTGAACCGATGGCGGCAACCGTCTTCAGTATGCTTATTTTCCATGAAATCCCCTCACTCTTATCCGCTCTCGGTATCGTTCTGATCCTTCTTGCCGTTTTCTTGCTTGGCAAAGCCCAGAACGATACCCCTAAATTAAAACCGAAAAGAAAGGAAAGACAATGAAAGCCTGTGTCATTCAGCCGAAGTATTCTTACAATCCTCAAGATCTTAACGCTCGCTTCGCAGACCTCCTTGCGATGCTTGACGAATGCGACGAGTCGCTCGATCTCATCGTTCTCCCCGAGTACAGCGAGCAGCCTGCTGACAGCCTGCCGGGAAAGGAAGGTCTTTATGCCGCCGTGGAGGCGAACACCGATATTCTGCTTGCCAAGGTTGCGGCAACGGCAAAGCGCTGTCACGCGATCGCCTTTGTCAACTGCGGCTATATGATGGAGGGCGGTGTAAGAAACACCACGCACGCCTTTGACCGCGAGGGAAATCTCGTCGGCAGATACTTTAAGGAGCATCCCGCGCCCAGCGAGGTAAAGACCGAAAAAGAGGGCGGTCATGAGTGCGACGTCGCGTACAGCTACGAGTTCCGCGCCCCCACCGTGATCACCATTGAAGGAATACGCTTTGCCTTCCTCACCTGCTACGACTTCTATTTTTACGAATACTTTGCCCAGATCGCAAGACAAAACGTTGACGTCATCATCGGTTGCTCCTTGCAGAGAACCGATACGCACGAGGCGCTTTCCATCATTTGTAAGTTCCTGTGCTACCAGACCAACGCCTATCTCGTGCGCGCTTCCGTTTCCCTTGGGGAAGACTCTCCTCTGTGCGGAAGCAGTATGATCGTCACTCCGCGCGGTGAGGAGCTTTTGAACATGAAGAGCCGTGTCGGTCTTGGTACTGCCGAGTTTGATCCGCATGCAAAATATTATAAGCCGGCAGGCTATCTTGGCAAGGAAAAGGCACATTACGAGTATATTGAAGAGGGAAGACGTCCTTGGCTCTACCGCAACGGCGGTGCATCCGTTGTGCTTCCCGATGACAGAATGCCCTATCCCCGCCTTTGCGCACATCGCGGATTTAATACCGTAGCTCCCGAAAACACCCTTCCCGCATTTGGCGCGGCAGTCGCGCTCGGCGCTGAGGAGATCGAGTTTGACCTGTGGTCGACCAAGGACGGTGTCCTCGTTTCTGCGCACGATGAGCGCCTTGAGCGCGTCAGCAACGGGGAAGGAAAGATCCACGAGCACACATACGCCGAGCTCCTCGCCCTTGATTTTGGCGCAAAGAGCGAAAATGAGTGGTATCATGGACTTTCGATCTGTACCTTCGAAGAGATCCTGCAAAAGTTTGCAGGTCGCGTGATCATGAATATCCATGTGAAGATCTGGGATTTTGAATTTGCAGACCGAAAGATGGAGGAAATCGTTTCCCTTGTCCGTAAGTATGATGCGGAGAAGTACGTTTACTTTATGACGACGAGCGATACGATTATCCGCGAGCTTCAGGCGTATGCACCCGATATGCGTGCATGCGTGGGTTGGGACGGTAACAAGGATCCTATGTCGATGGTGGACCGTGCCATTGCGCTTGGCGCGTACAAGATTCAGCTTTATACGCCGTATTTTAACGCCGATACCGTCAAGCGTGCCCACGAGCACGGCATTCTATGTAATGTCTTCTACGCAGACTGTGTGGAGCTTGCAAGGGAATATCTTGAAATGGGGATCGACTGTATCTTGACGAACAACTATCTGAACGTTTACAACGCTACGAAGGATCTGCTTGAAAAGAAAAAATGAAAACAAAATACACTTGGAAAAATTTACTTTGTGACCTGCTTTATGCGGTCCTAGCGGGTGCTGTTGTCGGCACGGCGTATCACTTTTTTCAGAATAGCAACGGTTTTGCTCCCGGAGGAGTCGGCGGTCTTGCAACCATCACTCACCATCTTTTGGCAGGGAAGGTCAATTGGTCGATCCTGATGCTTGCCTTCAATCTTCCGATCTTTGTCATTCTCGCCGCCTATGTGGATCGCCGCCTCGGCTTTATTCTTGCCGTCTACATGTGCGTGCAGTCCGCAATGCCTGAGCTTTACGGCATGCTGGGTGCGTTGCCGTATAGCCTTGCAAACAGTGGGGAAGATTTCAATGTGGTCTTTGCCTCCATTGTAACGGGTGTCATTTCGGGCTTCGGCTTTTCCCTCATGCTCAGACGCTTTGGGGCAAGCGGCGGCACGTACGGAATTTCTGCCATCATCAAAAAGGCGCGTCCTGCCACCAACATTGCCTACGTTTCCTTTATCATGGATGCGTCGGTCGTCTTTATCGCCTTTTTCGTCTACGGCATGAAGGTAACGCCTGTCGTTTGTACACTCTTAAACCTCTTTATCGCGAACGTGATCGTGGATCACGGCTTAAGCGGTATCAAAAATGGGTATAAGTTCGAGATCATTACCGACGAGCCCGAGGCGCTTGCCGAGATCCTGATGAAGGAGCTGAAGCACGGCGTGACGGAGATCAAGGTGCACGGCATGTATGCCGACATTGACCGTTATATGCTCGTTTGCATCATTAACAAACGGCAGATCGGACAGATGATGAAGATCATCAAGTCCCGTCCCGGCACCTTTGCTTCCTTCTCCAAGACCAATGAGGTCTTTGGTAATTTCAAGAGAAAGGTTTGACTTTTATTCTGAAAAGGGGAAAACTATGAATCAGAACAAAACACCCGACATCCAAACCGCAGAAACCGTGCTTGCGGGAAAAAGCCGCATTCGAAGCTTTATCCTCGGTATCTTTATCGGTCTTGCCATCATTCTGCCCGGCATCAGCGGCTCCACCGTCGCGATCATCTTAGGACTCTATACGGCAATGCTCTACGCGATGGGGCATCTCGCATCGCGTGAGTTTAAGCCCTGCTTTCTCTTCCTATTGCCGCTTGGCATAGGTGCTGTGATCGGCTTCCTTGGCGGCTTTATCGTCGTCCAAAAGGTCTTCGGTCCTTATGTTTTTGAGATGGTATGTCTGTTTACGGGACTCATGACGGGTGCTTTCCCCGCGCTTCTCAGCGAAACGAAGGGAGAACGGGTCACAGCGCGCCGCGCTTTTCTCTTTGCTATTGGCTTTCTTTTGCCGATCGCCATCGCTCTTCTTTCCTATTTCTTGCTTCCCGAAACGGCCTCGGAATCCACCTTCACCGATTTTCCCGTAGGTCGCTACTTTGCGTATCTGCCGCTTGGAATTCTTGTTTCCTTAACCCAGATCGTCCCGGGACTCAGCGCAACGGCAATCTTAATGGCGTTTGGACAGTTCGGCTTGATCTTAAACAGCGTGCACGTCGATTATATCCTTGCACATCCGCAGGTCTTGATCCTTTACGTGTCGCTCGCGCTCGGCTTCGGGGTAGGGCTTTTGTTCCTCTCACGCATTCTCTCGGATATCCTTGAAAAGCATAGAAAAACAGCCTTTTTCATGATCATAGGGCTCTCGGTCGGCTCAATCGTATCGATGTTCTTCGGCTCGGATATGATGGCTTGCTACAAAAGCTTTGCCGCCCTTCCCGCCTTCCCCATCGGAAGATTGCTCCTCGGCGTAGGGCTCTTTGCCGTCGGGTTTGTAGCAAG
>SVTN01000129.1 GCA_015063765.1 Oscillospiraceae bacterium
CTACAGCCGCGCTTATATCCGCCATCTCTTTAAGGCAAGAGAGGCACTCGGTATGCGCCTGTGCGTGCTTCACAACCTCTATTTCTACAACGAGCTGATGCAAAAGATCCGTGATGCGCTGGATGCGGGCTGCTTCGGCGGCTTCTATCGCGCGAACGTGAACAGGCTCGCAGAGAGAAGCGAGGATTAAAAATGCGTATCGCAAAAAATACCGAGCTTACGCTAGTAGAAGCCCCCACATCCCGTTTTCTTCTCGTCATTGACGTGATGGACGGGGATGTGCTTTTAGAAAAAGAGGCAAATGCGCTCATTCATATCCGCCTGATAGACGCTGACGTCCACGCCACCCTTCGGTATCCCGACGGAAGGGAGAAAACGCTCATCGGCGAAGCTGCCCGCGGTAAGGAGGTCATCCTGACGGCAGGCTACGCCCGTATGGGGCTGTATGTCGGCGGCGTGCTTCTTGACGAGGACTTCTTCTTTGCTCCTATCGATTATAAGGACGCTACCGTCAAGGCGGGCTCCTTTATGCACTTTGAAGCGGGCTACGAGTATCACTCGGCAGACGAGAGCGCCATCGTGGAGGGTGTCACCGATGCCCTCGACGGCTTTCAACCCGTGGGAAGATGCCGTACGGTCACCCGTGTTATCCCCACCGCCATCGGCGACCGATTGCACCTGCTCTACCTTGACGGAAGAACGCATTTTGAACAGGGCAGGGACAAAACCGCCCATAAGCTTTCTGCAATGTTCTCGGACGACGGTGTGACCTTCCACGGCGCGCCCATCGCCCTCGGCATTGATAACGTCAGAGAAATGGATGTCACCGACGCCGCGCTTCTCCGAAAGGACGGAAGATATTATCTTTATTATACCGTCGCTTACCAAACCCACCGTGCCCTCACCTGCGCCGTTTCCGAGGACGGATTTTCCTTTATGAAAACGGGGCTCGACGTGGAGATCGCGGGGGTGAAAAACGCCGACATTTCGTCGGTCGCCCTTTTGAATGCCCCCACGCCCTGCCTTTATTTTGTTGCGGAGGGACGCGCGTATTTTGCCGAAAGCATCGACCTTTTGCATTTTAAAGCCCCCACGGCGATCGACATCCCCGCTGTCGATAAGGTCATCCCGATCGGGGACGACCTCTATGCCCAAAAGGGAGATGGGCTTTATAAGGTCGAAAACGGCACGCTTGCTCCCGTCTTGGATGCTTCCGATCTTGCTTACCCTGTCCTTTACCGTGACAAGCTCTTTTATCTTGGTATACGGGACGGCGGGTTTTCCTATCAAAAAGCATAAAACAAAAACCACTCGCTCTGCGAGTGGTTTTTCATCTTAATTTGAATATTCTACGTGCAAAACCGTGCCGTTCAGCTCGTTTTTCCCCGTCGTGTCTGACATGCCGATATAAAAATCCTCATTCTCCACAGCAAGGCTTAAGCATGGCACGTCATAATAGAGATTGAAGAGCTCGACAAGGCTCATCTTTCCCTCCTTGTCCTTCCATACTTGCCATACGGATGTCTTGAAGACCCCTTCTTCGTCATTTGCCTTGGTGGCGGTCAAAAGATAGATCTTTCCGTCATCCTCGTAAATATCGCATACAAGGTCGACTCCATCAAGCGTGATCTCATAGAAATCGTCCATGTCGCGCGTTTCGTACAGCTTGCCCGTGACCAAAAACACGGTATCGTCTGCCTTTGCCGTGGCGGTGATGTGCATGTGATTGTATTTGACTCGTACGACCGAATCCTTCAAATCGGAGAAGAAAATAAAGGCATCTAAGGTGTCGTCGTATTCGTAGAGCTCATAGGAAAGACTTTCGTTTCCGAGGGTGAGTGTGGCATACAGCTTGCCGTCAAACTCCAAAAGATCGTAGGTGCGGATATAGGTAAAGCCCTCCGTTTTGACGACGGCGGCATCCTTCAAAAAGGGGATCGGTTCAAAGCTCTCACCGCCGTCAAAAGAGCGCATGACGGGCATTTTGCCCGACGTCACACCAAGACCCGCATAGATCGCCCCCTCAAATGTGATCATATCATAGGCATGAACGCCGTCGGGGAGTGTTCTGTGCTTTACCCACTTTCCTTTTTCTAACGTATAGTAGTTTCCAAGGCTCCAATCCTCTCTCGGATCAATGCCGGGCGTAGTAAGGGTGCTGTCGAGCAGTAAAAAGCGGTTGATTTCTTCTTCCGCCAAGCGTTCGCTCTCGGTCCACTCACCGCTTTTCGTGGAGTAACAGTATATCGGGACAGGTCCTGCGTTTTTGTCGTAATCCCCGCTGCCGACAAACAAACAGTCGTCATAAAGGATCATATCCCAAGGCGAGCGTGCGATGCTGCCGTCGGGAAAGGCTCCCGCCGAGGGGTTGCCGATGGCGGTATAGGCGATGTTGTGGATCGTTTCGGGCGGTCCCTTCGCGCAGGAAACGCAAAGACTGAGCAAAGCGAGTGTTAAAAAGCACAAAAGTGCTTTTTGAAGTGGATTAAGCTTTTTCAATGAAAATGTCCTCAATGCTTTCAAGTTGTTTTTTCGTAAGCCTTAATTTCCTGAGGAAAAAGAAGGTCGCCTTTTGCTTGTAGGTTTCGCCCTCCAACGCCTCAAAATCGGCAACAAATGCCGAAAAGGGCGGATGATTGCGGGAGCGCGTGCCCCAACGCGAGAGAGAGGTAAACTCGTATTCGTAGATCAGCTCGTTCTTCGACATGCCGAGAAACGCACCGAGCAGAAAGAACAGCGTTCCCGTGCGGTCAGCACCGCCCCAGCAATGGGCATAGATGGGATAAGCACTCCGCTTTGCGAGCAGCGCAAAGAAAGCGCGCGTGGTTTTACGGTGCGCTTTTTGAAGGACCGCACTGTATGGGACGGTGGGGATGAGAGCGTATCGCATATCGAGAAGAGAAGAGGTCGGAAAAAGCACCCTTCCCACGGCTTCGCCCCTCAGATCAAGATCGGTCGAAAGACCCAGCGCACGGATATCCGAGACACCCGTTTGGGTGGGGTGCGAATGAAGCTCAAGCTCACTGCCTCTGTAAAGCAGTCCTTGGCGGATGCGACCGCCCGCCACAAGGTATCCCCCCACGTCGCGTACGTTGGATACACCGTCAATGCGCACGCATCTGGGAAGGTCGGGCGTTGTATAAAAAAAGAAGATCTCCGAGCGCACGCCGTCCTTTTGGATACACCAATAATATTTGGTATCTGCCTTTAAATTGTAAAGTGATGTTGTTGTTTCATCGGTAAAGGCGGTGCGTGGGTCGCGCATATCCTCGTATTCCGAAACGAGGAGGATGTAATGTCCCGTTTTCTCATCGTCGTCCGAAAAGGAAAACACCACGGGGGCGGGCAAGGAACGCTCTATGCTCGTATCCTCAAGGGCATACCATTTGAAGGTGAGCGCACCGTCAAGGTGCGCTCTTTTGTCTTCCTCGCGGCGAAACGCGCGTTGCGTGTCGGTGTACAGCGAAACAGACGCTCCCATAGCGGGAGCTAAAAGCTGAATACTCATATCAGTCCTCTTGTGATTCGGTGTAACGCAGAGCGTTCAAAAAGACTTCCTTTGAATTTTCGTGTTGCTTCTTTAAGCGCGAGGCGTTGAGCAGATGGTAAGCAGGCTTGCGCAGGCAGAGAATGGTATCGTCGGGAAGAGAAGCAAGTCCCGGAAGCTTTCCGAGATCGGTATTCTTAAGGGGAATGGCGTAATGGTTGACAGAGCCCCCTTCGCCCACAAGATACATCGATTCGTCAAGCTCAGGAAGCAGCTCGTCGATACGCATAAAGCCGCCTTCCTTATGTACCTGGTAAAAAAGATGCGGAGACACAAGACAGATCGAGAGGTTTCCTGCCTTGATCTCGTCGTGATACGCCTTTTCGTTGTTTAAGGCATTGTTGGCAAAATAAGCAACGTCAGAGCCCGACATATCCTCGCCCTCGCCGCCGTAGTAGCGCTCGTCGACCCAATAGGAAACGAGGCGCACGACCGTTTTGCCGTCACCGTTTTCGTCGGTGGCGACGGTCGCAAAGGCATTTTGAATGTCGATTACCGTTTGCTTGTCGTTGAGGTTTTTCGGACCTGCGTACATGACTTCAACGTCAAAGGTTTCTTTCGAGCAGGCTTGCACTAATGTAACGGTCAAAACAACGACAAGAAACAAAGCGACGATGGAATGCCACTTATAATGGTAAAAGAAATTATCAAGTTTTTTCAAAAAAGGCGAGCGCAGAGAAATGTCGCCTGTCTTTTGTTTTTCGTCCATGGTTTTATATCCTTTATGCGTTTTATGGTATTATCATACCATTTTTGTTGTCCTCTGTCAAGGGAAAAAAGAAAAGCCGCGAAGTTTTCGCGGCTTTCTCTTAATAATAGATCGTTACAAGATACTCGTTGTCAATGAGATGTCTTTCAAAGGGATAGAGGGTGGTGTTCACAGAGC
>SVTN01000130.1 GCA_015063765.1 Oscillospiraceae bacterium
GTGGGGCGAGGTGACGGGGCTGATATGAAGGGGGCCGAAGGTGACGCCGCAGTCGTGGCTGATGCGGTAGGTAGCGCCAAGCACCGCCCCTTCCTCTTCCTCTGTCAAGGTATCGAGATAGGCGAGGGCGTACTTATTTTGGGTGTACTTTTCGGCATAATCGCGCTGAAAAGCGATGCTGTTATTAAACGAAGTCACAATGACGCCACTATCGCCAAAAACGGCGATGCCACCGTCGCGGTCGTCAAGCACCGTATCGATCACGGGGGCAGGTGCGGTGAAGGTTTCCCCCTCATCCTCGCTGTAGGCAATGACCGTTTTCCCGAAGGGGCAAACGTGGTCTTGGCGAAATCCCGACGCGACCGCCGCGATCTTTCCGTTTTGCAAGCGGCATGCGGTGGGCCAGCCGAAATAATTGTGTCGGCTTCCTTCGTTGCTCATGACTGTTTTAATGTCGCCGATCCGTTCGATCTTCATAAAAGTCACCTTCTTTATTCGTATGCGGGAGCGCTCTCGCAAAGGATTGCACCCTCAATGTCCTCAGCGGCGTAGGCAGCAGCCTCGGGGCTGTCAAAAACGCCAAACACGGCAGCACCGCTGCCCGTCATCATTGCCGCGCGCGCCCCCAGCGAAATGAGGTGCGAACGAAGCGCCGATGCCTTTGGAGAAAGAGGCAAAACAACGCTTTCAAAGACGTTGTACATGCCGTAAACGCCGTCCTCCTCGAAGAAGGAGAAAAGTGTGTCATGCAACGCGCTGTCTTCATTTTTGTAATCATCAAACGCTTCGTCAAGCATGGCGTAGGCTTTGGGTGTTTGTACCCACTCATCCTCGGGAACGGCGATGACGAAGTGCATATTCTCCATGGAGTAGTTCTGCATCTGTTCACCCTTTCCCTCGCACAGGCGCGTTCCGCCTAAGATGCAAAAGGGAACGTCCGCGCCAAGGCGCGCACCGAGGGCGAGCAAGGCTTCCTTGGAAAGAGGATGGGCAAAAAGGGTGTTGAGCGCACGGAGAACGGCGGCACAGTCGGCGCTTCCGCCGCCAAGACCCGCGCAGGCGGGAATGCGCTTCTCTACCCGCACGCTGACGGCAGCCGTGATGCCCGTTTCTTCCAAAAAGGCTTCTGCTGCAAGATAAGCGAGATTTCTTTCATCTGCGGGGATATCGCTGTCCACCATTTCCACCGTGACACAGCTGTAGTCCGCAAGCTTTGCATTGACGGTGACCGTATCGGCAAGGGTGACGGTGTGCATCACACTTTTGAGGTCGTGAAAGCCGTCGGGGCGTTTAGCCGTTACATCCAGATATAAGTTCAGCTTGGCATATGCCGCTTCTGTGCGTTCCATGCTTTTTCATCCTTCTCTTCTTGATGCTTACATTGTACTCTATTGGCGTGAAAAAAGCAAGAGCCGCATGGAAAAAAATTATTTTCCTCTCACTTTTCACGTTTTCCCCTTGCATTTTTCATCTTTATATTGTACAATGATAAAGAATAGCACTTTATAAATGATTATGGAAGGAAATTCGAATGTTCCCTTTTAAGCCGAAAAAGCAATATACCGCCATCGCGTTGTATGCAGGAGCTACCGTTGCCGTTGCCATCGTTCTGGGCGCGATCCTTTTTCATTTGAAAGAGGTCGGGCAGGCATTAAGCAGTATTCTTTCCGTGCTCTCCCCTTTGGTTTACGCCATGGTCATTGCTTATCTTGTCCGTCCCTTGGTGGTTCGCTTTGAATCCCTATATGAAAAGCTTTTGCATTCGAAGCATAAAGAGAAAAAAGAAGATGCCCCCCGTGATGCTTCTTCTCTTGCCTGCGGTCTTGCGATTGCAAGCTCCTATATTTTGCTGTCTGTCATTATCTTTTGCTTTTTCTTCTTCCTTGTACCGCTTTTGCTGGGCGACACCAAGATGCTTGGCGAGCGACTGATCGATCTTGCAGAGCGTTTGGTTGGCTTTATCAACGGTTTTGGCTTTGAGCTTTCTGTGGATAGTATTCTTGATTTTCTGCAAAACTCCCGTGCTACCGTTGTGAACTTCATCACCTCCTTTGGTACGTCAATTGCCACCACCGTTTACGATTTTCTCATCGGGCTTTGCCTTTCGATCGGTATTCTGTTTCACCGTCACGCACTCCTCGCGTCCGTGCGCCGTATCAGTGCCGCGATCTTCCCCTTCAAGATGTTCCGCTATCTCGAACGCATCTGCTTCTTCTCCAACCGTGTGTTCGGAAAATATCTGATCGGTAAGATCGTTGAATGCTCTATTGTGGGACTGATCTACCTGATCGTCCTTCCCATTCTCGGCATTCCCTACCCCTTCCTTATCACCATCGTAATGACCATCACCAATTTCGTACCCATCATCGGTGCGTTTCTTGGCGGAATCCCCTGCGGCATTTTGATCTTGACGGGCGACAATCCGCTGCTCGCCCTTTGGTTTGCCATCATCGTTCTTGCCATTGAGCAGATCGACGGTAACATTATCTTCCCCAAGGTCATTGGCTCCATCATTGATCTGCGCGCCGTTTGGATCATGGTCGCGGTGGCGCTCTTCGGTGGATTCTTCGGCGTTTTCGGCATGTTTTTGTCCCCGCCGCTGTTCAGCATTCTTTATATGCTTTTGCGCGACTGGACCACCCATCGCTTAGAGAAAAAGGGACAGCCTGTGGACACCGAGCATTATACCGATCTTTTTGCAACGACTGCCGCACCGCGCAAGCGAAAGCTAAAGCATCTCTTTTTCTTCGGCGAACGTGACCACGAGCACGAGGACGAGGATCACAAGCATTGAAAGGAGGAAAAACACACGTGAAAAAGCTCAATCAAAAATATTTCACCATCGCGGTATACGCGCTTGCCGTTATCGCATTTTCGCTCGTTTTTCTCCTGATCTGCGTCAATCTCGGGGTGATCACCTCGGCTGTTGGAAATTTCTTTTCGGCAATCGCCTCGATCTTGTACGGAATTCTTTTTGCCTTTCTGCTCTTTCCCGCGGTCAAGCGGTTGGATTCTCTTTATACGAAGCTGTTTTGCAAAAAAAAGCAACGCCCGTATCTTGTGTCCGGCTTTTCGATTGCCACAACGCTTGTGCTCACAGTCACCCTGGTTGCCGCCCTCTTAATCGTCATCATTCCCCGTCTGATCGTTGACGCAGAGGCGCTGTATCAATTTGTTTTAAACACCAAGCAGCGTCTTGATAGTTTCGTCATAGCCAACGCCGCGACGCATCCCTTTCTGCATGACCTTTACATGGGTATCACAGGGCTCCTGTTCGGTGAGACGGGCGATTTTTCCCTCGTTGATGCGATCGCCTCTTCCATCAGCGGCATTTTGTCCGGTGCGATCGGGCAAATTTCGAGCATCTTCATGGGACTTATCATCGCGGTCTACCTGCTTGCCTCGCGCCGTGCGATCTCGGGCATTCTCGGCAAGCTTGTCGTGGCGATCCTGCCTGAGCGTCATGTCAACCGCTTCGTGATGTTCTTCAAGCGTTTTTACACCGACTTTGCCGCCTTTTCCTTCCACAGACTGTTGTCTGCCGTTTTCTTTGGCGGTGCCACACTTCTCTTCTGCCACTTTGCCAAGGTTCCGCTTCTCTCCGCAATCGTGCTTTTGGTATTGCTTGCGCATTTGATCCCCGTGATCGGTCCGATCGTCGGGGACGCCATTTCCATTGTGCTTGTCATTATTTTGAAGGTCACTTGGTGGGGTGTGGGCTATGCTGTGGTGCTTCTCGCGCTTGAAACGTTCGTATCGAACGCGGTGCTTCCCCATATGTTGCCCAAAAAGCTGCGTCCGCCGTATGCCGTGACCGCCGCTGTTGTGCTTATCTCGCTCTCGCTGTTTGGCTTGATCGGCGCATTTATTGCCGTACCCCTTTACGCGACCTTAAACATTGAGGTGCGCCGCTTCCTCGTCCACCGTCTGGCAAAGAAAAAGCTTCCCCTTTCTTCGGAAGCGTACCGTGACTTTAACTCCGAGGTTTACGCAAAAGCGGCAGAAGCACACGCCGCAGAAAAAGCGGCAATGTCCGACGAAGAGGAAGTCGACGAGGAAGAGTAATTCGCGATTTTTATTAAAAATCATGCCTATCCTCTTGACAAAAGAAAAAAAGCATGATATAATACTTTGGTGATTTGGATCGGTGACGGTCCATCTCCTTGCTACGCAACGTAGCCAAAAGTCCATAAGGAGGTATAAAAAGATGGAAAAGAAAACTTGCTTCTACGAGACCCTGTTTGTCGTAAGCGGCGCGATTTCCGAGGAAGACGCAAAGTCCGTGCAAGACAAGTTCACCACCCTGATTTCCGAAAACGGCAATCTGATCGCGGTGAATGAGTGGGGCAAGCGTAGACTCGCTTATCCGATCGGTAAGGTAAGCGAAGGGTATTACGTTCTCGCATCCTTTGAGAGCGCACCTGAGTT
>SVTN01000131.1 GCA_015063765.1 Oscillospiraceae bacterium
ACGAGTTCCCGAACCGCCGAAATATCCCGAAAAGACTGGCATTCTCAGCAGAAAAGCGGTGTGCGGTTGGCACGTAAGATTCAGGTTCTAGTGAAAGCAATTTCATGGAGGTTCAAGTCCTCTTGCCCGCACCAAGCAGCAGAAATCCGAGCCCAAAGCCGGTAGGCGAAGGGTTCGGATTTCTTTACGTTTTCGAAGAAAACGGGTGTTCTGGTGATATGTGCTGTCAATCCACCGTTGTTGCCATCACGCCCGAGCACCGCCCAAGTAATTATGCTTGATATAATTATTTTAAATAAAAACAAATTTACGGAGAATTTGCCATATGAAAGATGATAGAGAAATCTTAACGCGAGAGCATATTTCAAAAAAGTTGATTCGAGATTCCAAAATCACCATGCTCCGGTCGGTGGTTTACTTTGTTTTGGGAGCTTTGGTTTGGGGACTGTTGTTCTTCAAATTTCCCCCCGATAAACTCTTCACGTTCCTCAAGACCTTGGTATTCATCGGTTTAGTTGTCGCCTGTCTCTTCTTTTTCGTGCGGGGGGCATTGCGTGCAAGCTGGGCGCGACGCGGAGAATTTGAGGTAAAAGAAGACATCTTAACCGAGGTGAAGGAAGCTAAGTTTAGCATTTGGCAAATGCTCTTGTCGGGACAAATTTTCTCGCGCTTCAATTACAACCATATTTTTCGTTTCCAAAGCGGAAAACGCTTTGTCGCAAATTGCGCGGAACATGTCAAAACCAGCGTGAACGCGGCCGCAGGCTTCTCCTTGGTGGGGGATACCTTCTTCCTCGTTTCTTACATAAACGATCCCCAGAAGATCCTGTGGATCTACAGCACAAAAATATATAAATACAGGCCATAACAAACCGAAAAACGCATCCGAGTCCTCGAATGCGTTTTTTGTATTTTACTATTATAATTTTTCCACTATTATAATTTTTCCACAAAGGCCTTGATCGCCGTGAAGGTAGCATCGCTAATCACGTGCTCGATGCGACAGGCGTCGTCGGCCGCCGTTTCCTCGTCAACCCCCATCGAAACCAAGAGCTTCGTCAAAAGAATGTGACGGTCAAAGATCTTCTTGGCTTCCCTTGCGCCCTCCTCGGTGAGAGTGATGTAGCCGTCCTTATCGACCTTGATATAGTTCTGCTCCTTGAGAATACCGACACCGCGGCTTACGCTGGGCTTGGAAAAGCTCATATGCTCCGCCACGTCGATCGAACGCACCTTGCCCTTTTCCTCGCAAAGAACGTAGATCGATTCCAAATACATCTCGCCCGATTCCTTCAGCAAAATCTCATCCCCTCTCGTTTTCCTTTTTTATATTGTAGCATAAAAAAGAAAAGAAATCAACCGATTGGAAAAAATTTTATTTTTTTTCAAAAAACTCTTGACAAATGCAGATAAATTCAGTATAATATCATCGGTTAGTCAAGGCTAACCAAATGGTACGGGGGTGAAAAAATGACGTTAAGAGAAGCAGTTGAGGGACAAGAGTACATCATTGAGGAGATCTTGACCGACGACGAGGAGCTGAATGCGTTTCTTTTTTCGCTCGGATGCTACAGCGGCGAGCCGATCACCGTCATATCTCACCTAAAGAAAAGCTGTATGGTGTCCATCAAAGACGCCAGATATAATTTGGATAGCAATTTGGCAAATGCCATTTTGATCCAAGAAAAAAGCTGAAGCATTTCGGCTTTTTTAAAGCAATCGAGTTAGCCACCGCTAACTCAAAAAGCAATTCATATCCGCAAGGATCAAAAATAGGAGGACATCATATGAGAATCGCCTTAACGGGCAATCCCAACTCGGGCAAGACCACCATGTTCAACGCTCTGACCGGCCGCAACGAAAAGGTCGGAAACTGGGCGGGTGTAACCGTCGACAAAAAAGAACATCCCATCAAAAAAGCGTACGCAGGAAAAGAGATGATGGTCGCCGTGGATCTTCCCGGCGCATATTCCATGTCGCCCTTCACGAGCGAGGAAAGCATCACCAGCTGCTACGTAAAAAAAGAAAACCCCGACGTAATCATCAATATTGTGGATGCCGACAATCTCAGCCGTAGCCTTTTCTTCACAACGCAGCTTTTGGAGTTGGGTATCCCTGTGGTCGTCGCCCTCAACAAGAGCGATCTCAACGAGAGAAAGGGCACGAAGATCGATGTCGAGGCGCTTTCAGCAAAGCTCGGATGTCCTGTCGTGACCACGATCTCTACCTCCTCAAAAGGCTTGAAGGTGCTTGTGGAGACGGCGAAAGCACGCGCAGGTGCAGAGCAGAAGGCTCCCTACACACAAGACGAAGTCGACCTCACCGACAAGAATGCGGTGGAGGCCGCTGACCGTAAGCGCTTTGCCTTCGTCAACGACATTGTTGGGAAAGTGGAGGCCCGTAAGGTTCTCACCAAGGAAAAGAACGTGGGCGACAAGATCGACGCATTCCTCACGAACAAGTGGCTCGGCCTGCCGATCTTTGCCGCTGTGATGTTTCTCGTGTTTTACATATCGCAATCTACGCTGGGTGCTTGGATTGCCAATGGCTATGAATTTGAAAACGGAACCTTTATCCCCGGTCTCGTCCCTCTCCTTGAAGCCTTTCAGGGTTGGGTTGGCGGACTTCTTGTGAACGCCAATCCCCTGCTCTCTGCCATTCTCGTTGACGGAGTGATCGGTGGTGTGGTTGCCGTCGTCGGTTTTTTGCCACTCGTTATGGTCATGTACTTCCTCATTGCACTCCTTGAGGATTGCGGCTATATGTCCCGTGCGGCCGTCGTTTTGGATCCGATTTTTAAGAAGGTCGGACTTTCGGGCAAATCGGTCATTCCCTTCGTCATCACGATCGGATGTGCCGTCCCCGGCATTATGGCAAGCCGTACCATCCGCAACGAACGCGAAAGACGGGCAACTGCCATGCTCGCCCCTTTTATGCCCTGCGGTGCCAAGATTCCCGTGATCGCGCTTTTTGCGGGTGCATTCTTTGATAACGCTTGGTGGGTAAGCGCGCTTATGTATTTTGCAGGCATTGCCCTTATCTTCCTCGGCGCCCTTCTCGTGAACGCCGTCACGGGTCACCGCGCAAGAAAGTCCTTCTTTATCATCGAGCTGCCCGAATACAGAGCTCCTTCCCTCTGGGGCGCTTTCAAATCCATGTGCAGTCGCGGCTGGGCTTACATCGTAAAGGCGGCCACCATTATCCTCCTTTGTAACATGATCGTCCAGCTTATGCAGACATTTACTTGGAGCTTCACGGTGGCAGAATCCGCCGACACCTCCATTCTCGCCTCGATCGCTTCTCCATTTGCCTATCTTCTCATTCCGATCGTGGGCGTGCTTTCGTGGCAGTTGGCTGCCGCGGCTGTTACGGGCTTTATTGCCAAGGAAAACGTGGTCGGCACACTGGCGATCTGCTTTGTAGGCCTTGAAAATCTTATCGACCTTGACGAGCTTGCCATGATCGAAGGGGCAGGTGCTGAGGTGGCAGGCATTCTTGCCATTTCTAAGATTGCGGCACTTGCTTATCTTATGTTCAATCTTTATACCCCTCCCTGCTTCGCGGCAATTGGCGCAATGAACGCCGAAATGAAAAGTGCCAAATGGCTTTGGGGCGGCATTGGTCTTCAGATGGGCGTAGGCTACACCGTAGCGTATCTCGTATACACGGTCGGAACTTTGATCGTTTCCCCGGGCTCCTTGAATGTGGGAGCCGCCATCGGCGGTCTGACCGCGATTCTCGTCTTCGTGGCGATTTTGGGACTTCTCATCGCAAACACCAATCAAAAAATCAAAGCGGAATACGCATTAAAGCATTAAAAAATCATGATAGAAAATATAATTGTTATCGCAATTCTCGCGGCCATCGTCGGCGGCACCGTCTTTTATCTCATCCGCGCCAAAAAGCGTGGGCAGAAATGCATCGGATGCCCCTACGCCAAGCAGTGCGGCGGCAAATGCGGCGAGAACAAAAAATAAAGAAGCGCGCAAGCAACATTGTTGCTTGCGCTTCTTTTTAGTGCCTTCAAATCATTATAGCTGGCAATGATACTGTCAAAAGCATTGTCCGTGGTAAAATTGGTGTCCTGTTTCATTAAGAAATCCTTGACGCCGATCTTCTCACCCAGCGGAATAATATCCTCAAAATTGATGTTTCCGTTTCCAATCTCGGTAATATAAGACGCGTTATTCCCCATGGCACCCATGTCCTTCAAATGAAGATTATCGCTTCTGCCCGTAAGACACTCCATCATTTTTCGGATATCCTAACCGCCTTGCTGTACCCAAGCCTTTTAAACTCAAAGCTATCCTTGCGAGGAAGGCAGGCGCAAAAAGCGCCAAAAGGATCAAGTGACAGCGGATTCGTATACCTACTGTCACCCA
>SVTN01000004.1 GCA_015063765.1 Oscillospiraceae bacterium
CAAGACCCATCGAGGAGATCGTCGAGGAGGCAAAGGACCTCGAACGCCTTGGCGTCAAGGAGCTCAACCTGATCGCGCAGGACACCACACGCTACGGGCTTGACCTCTACGGCGAATACCGCCTTGCCGCACTCGTGCGCGCCATCACCGAGCAAACGAGCATTCCTTGGATCCGTCTGCTTTATTGCTACCCCGACAAGATCACAGACGATCTGATCGCCGAGCTGCGCGACAATCCCCGTCTTGTCAAGTACATGGATATTCCCGTACAGCATATCTCCGATGGCGTCTTAAAGCGTATGAACCGTCACGGCAACGGCGACACCATCCGCGAAGCCATCGCGCGCCTGCGCGCCTCCGTCCCCGGCATTACCCTGCGCACCACCGTTATGGTGGGCTTCCCCGGAGAAACGGAACAGGATTTCGAGGAGCTGTGCGCCTTTGTGAAGGAAACCCGCTTTGACCGCTTCGGCGGCTTCACCTTCTCCCCCGAGGAGGAAACGGAGGCGGCACTCCTTCCCGACCAGATTGAGGAAGAGATCAAGACCGAGCGTTTGGATGCCTTAATGGAAATCCAACTTGACATTTCTGCGGAATTGCAGGCAAATAAGGTGGGAAGCGAAATTCTCGTTCTCGCCGAGGGCTACGACATCCCTGCAGGCATCCACTACGGAAGAAGCGCCGCCGATGCACCCGACGTGGATGGCAAGATCTATTTTTCCGCGCCCAAGCGCATCACTCCCGGCACGTTTTTGCGTGTTAAGATCACCGAGGCGCTGGACTACGACCTCGTCGGCGAGGCAATTCTCGACTAGAAAGGACTGTTCCCATGGCAAAGAAAATGAATCTCCCGAACACGCTTTCCCTGTTGCGCGTGATCATCACCCCCATCTTCATGCTCTCGGCACTCCTCATGCAGCACATCCCCGTATGGGGCAGAGTCGTCCCTACGCTTTTGTTCCTTGCCGCTGCCTTTACCGATATGCTGGACGGCAAGATCGCACGCAAATACAATCTCATTACCGACTTCGGCAAGTTTATTGACCCCCTTGCCGATAAGTTTATGGTGTTCGCCTCCTGCATCACCCTGCTCGTTATCGACCCCGCAACCGCCCGCGTTTTCGTGTGGGTGTCTGCCGCAGTCATGCTCCGTGAGCTTGCCGTGACCTCCTTGCGCCTTGTGGTGGCAGGACAAAGCGGTATCGTGGTCGCCGCATCCTTCTTCGGCAAATGCAAAACGGTGACCCAGGTCGCCGCCATCACCCTGATGCTGATGGAGCCCGTCTTTTTGCACATCTCCGTCCGCCTTGGCGTCGATGCACTTGCCACCTTCTTCGGCAATCACATCCTCTCCTACATCTCCATGGCGGCAATGGGCATCACCACCATCGCATCGGGCATTGACTATTTGAAGTCTTATTTTCCTTATATCGATACCAATAAATAAACTCCACGATACGAAAAACGGAGAAGAGTGCATCTTCTCCGTTTCTTTTTATTTTATTTTTTGGATCTCCCTTGCCATCTGGCGCGGAAGCTCGGAGGGCAAGACGCCAAATTCCGAAAGCTCCTCGGCAAGCGTATCTCCTGCCGCGCCGTGCAGATAAGCACCGATGGCAAGTGCCGCCTTGGGCGCAACCCCCTGCGCAAGAAGCGCACCGACCGCCCCTGCAAGCACGTCACCGCTGCCGCCCTTGGCAAGCGCGGATGAGCCTGTCGTGTTGATGTAGACCTCTTCCCCCTCGCAGACCAGCGTTCCCATTCCCTTTAGAAGGAGAGAAACACCCCATTTTTCTGCATATTTCCGTGCGAGGTGCATACGATTTTCCTGTACCTCCTTGGCGGAGCACCCGATCAGACGGCCAAATTCAAGAGGATGGGGCGTGAGGGCGATCGGGCGGTGTGCCGTCCGAAAGAAGACGTCCACGTCGGGCGCATAAGCGGCGATCGCCCCAAGCGCATCCGCATCCAGAAGCAAGGGCGCGCCTTCTCTTTGAGAAAGAGCGACGAGAAAATCATATAACGGTCGGCAAACGCCCGAGCCGGGTCCCACCAAAACGGCAGATGCCGTATCGCTCTCGGCGCACTTTCTCTCGATGTCTTCTGCCGTCCAGGTAGAAATGGGGGAAACCGCATCAAAAATCACCTCGGGCAGGCGGCGGGAAACGGTCAAGATCACCGCTTCCTCTGTGCTCAGGGTCAGAAGCCCGACTCCCATGCGCAAAGCACCCAAGGCGGCGAGATGCGCAGCCCCACGATATTTGTACGAGCCGCCAAAGATCTGCAGGCGTCCAAAGCTTCCCTTATGGCTGTTTTGCGGTCGTTTCGGCAAATACGCCTTGACAAACGCCGCATCAATGGGAGAAATGCTCGGCTTCATATACGTCACTTCCTTTTTCCTTGAAAAAATTGGCAAGTTTTTTGAGAAATTTACACAAAAACCTTTACAAATTTATCTTTTTTTAGTATAATAGTGATAGAATTAGAACAAGAACCCCTGAAAGGAGTACCCATGAAAAAAACAATCATTACCATCGCCCGCCAATACGGTAGCGGCGGCAGAGAGATCGGCGAACGCGTAGCGGAGCTTTTGGGAATTCCCAAGTACGATAAAGAATTTGTCACCATGGCGGCAGAACAGGAAAGCGCCCTCGATCCGCGCGCTTTGGAGAAGGTAGACGAGCGCGCCACCAGCAGCCTGCTGTATACGCTTGCAATGGGCTCCAATATGTTCCATACCCCGCACATCTCCCCTGCGCTTCCCCTCAACGACCGCCTGTTCGCCATTCAGTGCTCCATCATTCGCAACTTGGCGGAGGAGCACTCCTGTGTCATGATCGGAAGATGCGCCGACTACGTGTTGCGCGAGAACCCCGACCGCCTTTCCATCTTCATCTACGCGGATATTGATGCGCGCAAGAAGCGCGTGGCAGAGCGGCACAACGTCAAGGAAAGCGAAGCGATCGACATCATCAACAAGACCGACCGCCGCCGTGCTTCCTACTACAACTTCTACACGGGCAACAAATGGGGCAAATACGACAATTACCATATTGCCATCAACAGCACCGTCCTCGGCATTGAGGGAACGGCACGCTTGATCGCCGATATGGCAAGACTTCGCGGCACCGCGGAAGAGGAATAAGGGAACAAACCTGATCCGATTCCACCTTTCGCGCATCTTTTTGGTTTGTGTCCTGCGCGCATATAAAAGAGAACAGATCCTGTCCGTCCGGCAAGATCTGTTCTTTTTTGTTTCTCGGATCAGAAAGCTTTACTGAATCTGGATGTAGGAATCGCGTTTGAACACGAGCTTTCCGTTTTGGATGGAGGTCTTTGACAAAGGGATCACAAGACCGTCGAGATAAACGCCCATCGCGTCCTCTGCCGTCATTCCCTCCGGGGGCTCAGCAAAGATGGTCCTCACGTCAAAGGAATCGGAGGAAAAGGTGATCTTCCAAGGCGACTCGTAATACTCGGTGGGGAGAACAAAATAATTATATTGCATGTCGTGCCCCACGAGGATGACCTTGTCAAGGAAGGAGCGCATCATGGCGATCTCGGTGTTGGTGTAGGGGCTGTGCGTGCTTCCGATCTTTTCTACGATAAGATTTCCGTAGGACTCATCTCGATCGTTGTATGCGTCAAGCACCGTCGTCAAAATGTTGCGGGAATTGTTGGTCTGATTGTAATCGGCATACACCGTACCGACGCTACCGTCGGTATAAGTGATCTTCATATAGCCGCGGCCGGTATACTCCATCGTGTAGTTGCCCTTCAGGATACCCGAAACAGAGCCCGCAAGGGTGGAGGTGGTTTCGGTCGTTTTGTAAAAGGCACCGGCTTTGACATCGATGTACATTGTGCGCCCCGCCTGTGCCAAAGCCTCCAGGGTGAAAGCGCCCTGTGCATCAGTCACATAGCGCGAGGGCACGATATAGGTACCAAAGCTGACCTTATCTCTGCCGCCGGCAAGAGCGACGATCTTTTCAAAATCCGCCGTCACAAGCGTGCTCGTAAAACGCAAGCCTACCTGATTTTCGCGCAGACGCACCGAGCAACCCGTGTCGGTGACAAAGCTTGCTGTCACCGCCTTGAAGGTCACGTCACCCGTAAGGCCTGTACAGGTAGCACCTGCGGGCAAAAAGACGGTCTTACCGTCGATCTCCGCCTGCCAGCCGCAAAAACCGGAAAGGGTGTTGGGGGTCTTCAAGAGCGTCACGCTGCCGTCCGTAATGGGGAGCGTTGCGTAGGTCGTGCTGCCGTTCAAGGTAAAGGTGGCGGTGGGAGCACCGTCCTCTGCCGCGACAGGAATGGCAGTCAAGCACAACACGAGCGCAAGGATCAAGAGGAGGAGAGAATGCTTCTTCGTATTCATAACAGCTCCTAACGTAAATTAAGACCGGGCGCAAAACGCCCTTTTATTTATTATACACGATATATATCAAAAAATCAAGCCCCATTTTTGCAAAGAGGATCTAACCGCTAAAAACAGGTCAGAGCATGCGGATGGAGCTGTTTCTCCGAATAGCCCAAAGTAGAAGAGAGCCAAGCACACCCGTGGTAAGTGCCTCGCCAATGCCCACCGTCAAAACAAGATACATGTAAGCGTCGGGCACCCCGTAAACCAAAATCAGAAGCACGGGGATGAGAAAGGCGTTGAAAAGAATATTCGGGAGCGTGACGAGGAGCGGACCCGTCTTGTATCGCAGAACACCCCGCATCATACGGCAAACGATCGCCGCCAAAAGAGTGACAAGACTGCCGAAAAGCACGTCCAGCGGATGCCCGCCGCAAATGAGGGAGGACAAAAAGCAGCCGACAAACAGTCCGGGAACCGCCGCCCCCGATACCGCAGGCAGGACGGCAAGCGCCTCGGAAAGCCGAAGCTGTATCGCACCCTTGTCGAGCCCCAGCGCGTAAGAAACGAGCGTTAGAGCGGTGTAAAGTGCCGCGATCACAGCGGCATAGGTCATGTATTTTGTTTTTTTTGTGAAGTGCATAGCAATAAAAAAGGCAGGAGAAGATCCTGCCAATCTCCTTAGTTTTGTTTTGCGTGAGGATAGGATCTCGAACTCACGGTATTTTAAACAGTTTTTTCGGAAAGAGAGGCTGTCGCTTACGCGACAGCCTCAATAAAATTAGGGGTTAGATGAGGGGGTTTACAGTGAAATCCGTCTCATAGGTAACTGCTGCGATGTAGTCTGCAACAGTCTCTGCAGCATCGTTGACGATCTTCTTGTTGTAGTTGAGGATCTCAACGAAGTAGAACTTCTCGTTCTCAGCAGTGATGGTAACCTGCTCTTCCTTCACCGTAACGGTAGCGGGAACAGTGTAGGTGTAGTTGTTGCTGATGTAGAGAATCATATCATCCTTAAACGCCTTAAGGTCATCACGGAAGCCCTGAGGAAGCTCACGATCAGCCTTAGCGGTTTCGTCGCGGAGAATCCAAGCAGCGGAGATGGTCTTGTCGCTCTCAACGTTTTTCTCATCTACATAAGCAACCAGCTCGGTGTACTGCTCCATGTAAACAACCAGCTTAGCCTCGTCGGTGATGACGTCAGTGTAAGCAGCGTTGCCGGCATTCTCAATTGCAGCGTTAGCCTTTGCGAAATCAAGGTATGCATCGTAAGCAGCCTTCAGAAGTCCGCCGTCCTTGAAGTCCTCAACAACGATGTTAACAACGTTGTCACCGATCAGCTCCTTATAGGTGTTGATTGCAGCGTTTGCCTTGGTTGCAAGCTCCTTAAGGTTAGCCATGGTAGCTTCAGCAGCCTCAAGTCTGGTCTTGTAAACATCTTCGCCGCCAACGAGGAAGAGCTCGTTGTAAAGCTCGGTGTAGTTCTCTTCTGCACCGTATGCAGCCTTGAATGCCTCGTAAAGACCTCTTGCGGTCGTGATCTCTTCAACGGAGTTCACATCAGCAGTCAAGGAGTAGAATACGTTGCCCTCGTCCAGCTTGTCGTTGTCGATAGCAACCTTAACCTGCTCAGCAAATCTTACCTGAGAAGCCTTGATCAGCTTGTCGATGTTGGGGATGAAGTACTTAACAACGTAAGCCTTGTCAACGTCATATGCCGTCCAAGTCTGGTCGATGTTGTTCCACTTCTCAGCATCCTTGTCATAGCCGTCGGGCGTGTAGATAACAGCATCAAAATCAAGGTCGTAGTTAGCAACGATGACCTTGTCGCCGTCACCGGTCATGCTGAAGACACTGTTCGCATCGTTCCAGGTCTTGATAGCAGTCCAAGCAGCCTGAATTGCGAGGTCCTGAGCGTCGCCTGCAACACCGGTAGAGGTCTCTGCAGCAGCATCCTCGATCAGAAGGATGATGTTCTGTGCATCCTTACGGATCTGGTTCAGAGCATCGTGCTTGTTGTAAATTCTCTCGCCGAGAAGGTTGATGTAGTTAGCTTCATCAGGATTGCCGTCGGGCTTGCCGTACTCAGCCATGAGCTTGTAGGTACCTGCAGTGCCGAACACATCCATAGCGTCCTCGATCAGACCGCCAACCTCATCCAAGAGAGCTTTAACCTTATCGTTGTCGGTATCAAGGATGGTGTCGTCAAAAGCGGTAAGATCAGCAAAGGTGCTGAAATCGATCTCCGCCTTATAAGCGGTAGGATAGATGGTAACCTTTTCAGCAGCGAGCATCTTCTCAACAGCTCTGTCGATATCGGTTACGAGCATGCTGCCGACAGACGCTTCGAGGTCGATCGCGCTGAGGTCGATTGCAAGCGTGATGTACTTGGTCTCGTAGGAGATCTTCTCTCTGACAACCTTGTAACCGTCCATAGCGATCTTATAGTTGTCTTCGCCGATCTCTGCTCTTGCACCCTCAACGATCTCTTCGTACATTGCAGTCTTTGCAAGGTAATCTTCAAGCTGGTAAAGGAGGTCGATCTTGTCATAGATCTGACCCTTGTTGCCGCCCTCTTTGTCCTCGATGAGCTTCTGCTCAGCCAGCTTGTTGTCAACAGCGATCACAAACTGGAGATAGTAGTTCTCTGCCTCAGCAAGAGTGCTTGCAGCTTCAACGTTAGCCTTTGCGGTAGCCTCTGCAGTGTCGATATCCTTCTTGTACTGTGCGTACAGCTGAGCGATCTTCTTCACGAGAGCATCATCGCCGAACTTTGCAACGATGGCGTCCTTCTTAGCGATGTAATCGTCAAGATCAGCCTCGAAGTTCGAAACGAGTGCGTTGATCGCGTCAACACTCGTAGCAGCATTGATCTTGGCAGAGCAATCCTCGAGAAGGAGAGCAACACCACCGTCATTCTTGCGTGCAACAACCTTTTCGCCTGCAGCAAGCTTAGCGATCGTGTCAGCCTTGAGAGCCGCGTTGGGGTCAACGACAGTCACGGGAATGTGACCGACAACGGTAGCACCGTTCTCGGAATAGGTCACAGTAACAGACTCCATGCCAAAGGTAAGGGGAGCGGTACCCACCATCTCGGGGGTAACGGCAACCGTTTCTTCAGCACCGTTTGCGTATGTAACCTTTACCTGTGCACCGGTACAATCAAAGGTTTCACCGAGATTGTAAACGAGCTTAGAAGCAGTGTTTTCTACATACTCGATACCGGTAGGGGTAGCTTTACCGCACGAAGCGAAGCAGAATACGAGCACTGCGAGGAGTGCGAGCGCAACTGCAGCATACTTAAGCTTGCGGGTTTTGCTGGTTCTTTCTTTCGTAAGCATAATTGCCTCCATGTAAAATATAGATTTGATACCTGTATTGTACACGATATCATTGAAATATGCAATAGTTTTTTACCAACGGTCGAAATATCGTATGAACGGGAAACAAAAAATGGAGCATTTTTCTTTTTTATCCGACAAATTCCGCAATTGGTTTTTATCACCAAAATTAACTCTCGAAATGCGCTTCAAAAACCGCCCGTGCTTCGGTGTAACGGTTCTTCGCCACCGTCACGCGGTCTCCGTTTTGCATTTCAAAGTAGTAGTGCCCGATCTTCTCCACGTATTGCAGGTTGACAATAAAGTTGCGGTGAGCGCGGTAGAAGAGCTTTTGGGGCAAAGCGTCCGACACCGCACTTAAAGAGCCGATTCCCTCCACCGTGCCTCTCCGTCCGTGGAAGAAAAGGCGGTTACCGATCACCTCGACGTAGTACAGCTCGTCGCGTGGCACGAGTGCTTCCCCGCCGTCCGCCGTCATACAGCGTAAGACAGGACCCATCTCGCGCCTGCGGCGCATGAGGCGAAGCATAATGGGATACAGCCGCTTGCGCTCCGCATGCTTCAGAAGATAGCCAAGTGGAAAAACGCCGTATGCCGCGAGCGCATACTCCTCCTTCGCCGTCACGAAGACGATCTCCACCTCCTCGTGATAAAAGCGAAGCTTTCTCGCAAGCTCAATGCCACCCGTGCTTCCGATCTCGGTTTCCAAAAAAACGGCGTCAAAGGGATTTTCCTTTGCGGTTTCGAGAAGCAGTCGCGCGTTGCGGTAGCTGTTCACGGTACAGGATATGCCCATGTCCGCAGCAAGATGCTGCAGCTTGACCACAAGCTCCTGCGCATCCGCGACGCTCGAATCACAAACGGCAAGCCGCATCATAAGGAAAACCTCCCTTCTCTGAAAAGCACTTTTTTCTTCCTTAATATATTATAAGGGGCTACGCCCTCAAAAAGGGCATCAATATTTTGCAAAATCCTCTCCGATGAGTGCCGCATATCCAATGCGGAAGGCGCGTGCCGCGCGGGCACGGTCCTCCTCCTCGCCCGCGGTCATTTTCGGGTAGAAATAGCGATAAAGCTCGCCGCGTGCCGTCATTTCGCGCAAAAGAAGCTCGCCGTCATCGGTGGGCACCGTGCGGTCCTCCAGCCAGACGGAATACAGCCCGTAGCTCTCCGCATCCAACCCCTCAAAGTTTGCCTTCAGCGGAACCGAGCCGAAAAGGATCAGGCGAAGCACCGTTTTTGCACCGTAGCCACGCTCACGAATACGCGCTTCCAAACGTTGGCGCGCGTCGGAAACTGTTGAAAGATGCGATACGTCCAGCCGCTCCGTCACGTAAGAATAGGTGTCAAGGGGGCGCCGCTCGGCTTCCACTCTCCAGCCGTTATCCTCATGGGTCGCCACAACGCGGATATATCCGCCGCTTTGCTTGGCAACCTTGTCGCTGTCGCGCCCCTCAAACGAGCCGCTGTATGCATAGATGCCCTCGCCCGCGCGGTGAAAGCCGTCGTGGATCTCCCCCGACAGCGCAGTATAATGTGCGCCAAAGGCGGCAATGGCGTTTTCGTCCACCGGGGCGGCGCCGCTCTCCCCGTCACCAAGACGGGTATAGCCGCAAAGGAGCGTGAAACGGTCGGAGGGTGTTTTGTGCACACCGGTCAAGGGGGCATGCGTACAAGCTTCCGCACGGTATCCCCAGCCGTAAGCCGTTACGGGAATTTCGGGGAAGCTGTAGGTGCCAAGCACCTCCTCCATAAAGACGTGCACGTTACGCGGAAAGCGCTTGGAACGGTAAATGCTGGTTTCGTCATACGGGTCGCACGGGCCGGGCGCGATCACAAAGTGACACGAGGGGCGCTTTTCAAACGCCCGAAGGAGAAAGGTCAGCGTGTCGTCACCTACATATCTGCCGTCAAGCAGATTACCGCTGAAAATGACAACGTCCGCCTCTTCCTTTACAGCAATGTCTAAAAAGGACATAAAAGCATCCCTGAGCTCCTGTCGACGGTGCTCCTTGGTATCGCGGCGCAAGCGCACGACAGGACCGTCAAGAAAAATGTCGCCCACGTGCAAAATGATCAAGCGATCCTTCTGCAGGGCTCCTTCCATGTGGTTTGATCCCACCGCTTTTTCCTCCTTTTTCTTCCTATTTATTATATCTTACCATATTTGCCCATCAAAATCAAGAACTTTACTCAAAAAAAGAGAAAACCTTTCGGGGGGTGGAGAGAAAAAACCGCCCTCCCTCGACATTTTTTTATTTTTTCCGCGTTTCCACTTGATTATTGCGCGCATATCTGCTATAATATGGGTGATATAGCTTGGCAGAATTTCTGCCCAAAAATTCTTTAAAGTGAGGCTTTTCCTATGTTAAATATGGCGATCCGCAACACAAAAAAGCTGATCCGTGAGAAATCACGCGAGCAAAACATCCGTATCGGACGGTTTTTCACCAAAAAAGGCGCCGCCGCCCTCATGTCGGTCATGTGTCGCGCATCGAGCGCCGATACCGTCTCCATTCTTGACCCGGGTGCAGGCACGGGTATCCTTTCCGCCGCCCTTCTTGAGCGGCTTTGCCTCGCCCCCACGCCTCCCCAGACGGTGGAGCTCGTTTGCTTTGAAAACGATGCCATGATGCTCCCCATGCTGGAATACAATCTCATTCGCCTGCGCCGCCGCGCACGCCACGACTACGGCGTGAAGCTGGTTTTCAAGATCCGCACCGAAAACTTTATTCTTTCCGCACAGGATGAAGCAGGCGGTAGCTTTGACTACGTGATTGCCAACCCGCCCTCCGAGCTTCTTCCCAAGGAAGCGCCCGAGATCTCGGCGCTTTCCTCGCTTTGCGCAGGTGCCACCGATATCGCTTTTCTGTTCGCGGCAATGGGCATGAAAATGCTGAAGCCGCAGGGTGAGATGGTCGCCATGCTCCCCACTTCATATGCACGCGGCGTGTACCTCGACCGCATCCGCCTTTACCTGATGGGCGAGGGACACATTGCACGACTGCACCTCTTTGCCGCCAAGGGCAAGGGAGATAAGCCCGACACCACCAAGGAAAGTATGATCGTCAAATTCATCAAAGCCCCTGCCGCAGAGGGACAGACGATCGCCATCTCCTCCTCCTACAGCGACGGCGACGGCGGCGACATCGTTAAACTGCCGCTCTTCCCTTACACACGCATCGTGAGCCCCAAGAACGGTGCTCTCCTTTTGCTCAAATCCAAGGAGGAAGCAGAGATCCTCGAGCGCGTGGAATCGCTCCCCGAAACGATGGGCTCGCTTGGACTTCGCATGCGCACAGGTCTCACGCTTGAATCGCGTTATCCCGATGCCCTGCGCGAGAGCGCCACGGACGGCGCAATTCCGCTCATCCACCCGAAGAGCATCCGCGACGGACTGATCCATCTTCCCACCGAAAAGTACATCATTCCCGTCATCCCCTCGCTTGCACAAAAGAACAAAAACATGCTCTTCATCAAGCGCGTGCCTGCAAAGAGCGACAAGCGTCATCTGCTCTGCGGTGCGTATCTCGCCTCACAGTTTCCTCACAATGAGATGATCAGCACGCACAACAAGCTCAACTACATCGACTACGCAGACGATCGCGAGCTCGACCCTGCTATGCTCTTTGGACTTTACGGGGTATTGACATCCGACCTCTACGAAAGATATTGCACCATTCTTTCCAAAGCACCGCAGATCAATGCGACCGATTACGGCAATCTGCCGCTTCCCGATGTAAAAACACTGCGCGAGATCGGCAATCAGCTGTTGCTTTCCCGCCTCATGAACCCCAAGGTATGCTCTGTCGTCGTGCAAAACGCCCTCCGTCCCAAAACAGGACGCATGCTTTAAATTTTTTGATCTTTTTTTGAAAACCTCTTGCTTTTTCAAAAACTGTATGCTATAATGTACCTACTGTAATGTGCGATTTTATGTGTTTTAAGCAATCGCAAGAGGAAAAGAGTTATTTTTAGGAGGCATTATGTTAGTTTTGCAAATCGCCCTTCTGGCCATGGGCGTGATTTTAACGGTTGCTGTGCTTATGCAGCACGGTAAGTCCTACGGTCTGTCCGGCACCATCGCAGGTGGCGCAGAGACCTTCTTCGGTAAGGACAAGGGCAACCGTATCGACAAAATTCTTGCTCGCGCTACCACCGTGATCGGCATCCTGTTCGTTGTCTTGGCGCTTGTTACCTTCCTCGTACAGCCCGGTAGCAAATCGGACGGTAGCTACAGAGGTAAGTATTCCAGCATCAGCTTCTCGGAGAACGTTGAAACGCCCGATGCAGGCGCTTCCACCGACGAGCACACCCACGAGCACTGATCTACAAAATAAAAAGGCGGGAAATTCCCGCCTTTTGCTTTCCCCGGAGGAGATATTATGACAAACGAAGAAAAAACCGTTGCTCTTTTGAAGGCGCGCGGCTGGCACATTTCCTTTGCCGAATCCTGCACCGCAGGGCTCGCCGTCGGCGCTCTTGTGGACGTCCCTTCCGCATCGAGCGTGCTGGACGTTTCCTTTATCACCTACGCAAACGAAGCAAAAACGCGCTACGCCCACGTAGACGCAGAGATCATCCGCACGCACGGTGCCGTCAGTGAGGAAACCGCCCTCGCTATGGCAGAGGGCGTTGCAAAGGAATCGGGCGCTGAGGTCGGTGTTGGCATCTCGGGGATTGCCGGTCCCGGCGGCGGCACAGAGGAAAAGCCGGTCGGTACCGTATGCTTCGGCTTTTATATCAACGGCAAGCGCTCCGCCTGCACCTGTCGGTTTGGGGCGCTCTCGCGTCGCGAGGTAAGAGAGAGCGCCGTGCGATTTGTTTTTCGCTCGCTTGTTACGCTCTTAAAATAAAAAAGGAGACATCGTCTCCTTTTTTATTTGTCCCCGATCAAGGCTTCCTTTTCCGCTTTTGAGAGCTTCTTAATTTCGCACTCTCTTCGAAGTGCTGTGCTCTTATCTTCATATTCTTCGAAATACGCAAGCGTTACAGGTCTGCGGGAACGCGTATATTTTGCGCCGCCCTTCCCTTCCCCGTTGTGTACGCGGATGCGCGCGTCAAGATCGGTGGTATAGCCGGTATAGAGTGTGCCGTCATTACAGCGCAAAAGATACACAAAAAATTTCTCCATGCTCCCACTCCTATAAAAGCAGCCTTCCCGTGTGGGAAGGCTGCTTCGCTTTTAACAATCAGATCTCAAACTCACGCTTTTCATAGGATGCAGTGCCGATGAGAGCCGCCGTTTGCTGGGGCTGCTCGGGCAGTACCGCACCGAGAACCTCAAACGCCGCATCCTCATCGCCTGCAAGGATGAAGGTTCCGAGAGCACTTGCGCCAAAGACGAGGAATCCGTCCTCTACAGAGGCAAGCTCAATTTCGGTCAACTCTTCTCCCTCTACCTTGTAAAGCTTGAAGGTTTCAGCAGACATTTGCGCAGCCGACTTGTTCAAAGCGATCTTAATGGTAAGACCGCCGGGAAGCGCGATCTCGCTGCCCGCAATGTCTACAACAGAAGAAATGGTCACGACCTGCAGAGGAATGTAACCTCTCTTGTAGTCGAGCTCCTTATAATCGGCAACCTTGCCGAATTCTGCCTCTACGCGGCTACCCGCATAGAAGGTAAAGCTACCGCCGCTGATCAAAACGTTACCCGTCTTTTCCATAACGGCAGAGGTGGTATACGCCTCTACTCTACGACCGCAATCCAGGCAGGTACCCTCCAAGATACCCGATCTGTCAGCCGTTGCAGAGCGGACGACGCTTGCGTGGGTCAAATCGATAATGTGGTCACCCGATGCAGGCGCAACGACAGCGGAGCATCTTGCGCAGGACTGACCCAAGCCGCAGGTTGCGGCAGTTTTCACTACAGAATGTCCGAGCGCATACTTTCCAATGTAGCCGCATTCAACACAGACGCTGGGGTTAATGCAGTCAGACACAGGAACCTTATCGTTTCCGGGTGCATGACGGTCATAGATATGCTCGCCTGTTGCGGGAGCACCTTCAATACCGCAGTCCAAGCAAACCTGTGGGCTTCCGCAGGTTGCGGGATCGCCCCAAGTATGTCCCTTTGCTTTTCTGATCACCTTTCTGCAATCCAAGCAGTACTGCGTTCTCGTACAGGTTGCGGGAAGGCCGTATCTGTGACGCTTGGTAGGAGCAACCTCACGGTCGCACTTCTCACACTTGATACCCTCGCGGCAAGCAAAGTCGATTTCGGGAAGCTCGTGTTCCACATCGTGTGCATGCTCGTCGCCGCAGGCTGCGCAGGTATATTCAAGGCAGGGTCTTTCGGGATCCGCGACCGAGCCTTCACCCTCAGCGGGACGCGTATGGGCTACGCCTGGCGTCGGAGGAACCGTTTCGCCACAAGTCTGGCACAGCTGCTCACCGCACGCCTTTGCAAAGTCGATCTTATGATCCATCGTGTGCAGGACCAGCTCACCGCAGTATTCGCAGTTATAATCCATGCAAGCATAGATCGCTTGGCTGTGCTTTGCGGGATCCTCGGGGATCTCAGCATTCTCTTCGAGAAGCAGATTACAGATGGAGCAAAGCTTATCGCCGACACCGGTTGCCGAGCAGGTCGGTGCTTTGTCGGCATACGCCTTATAAGCAGGCTTTACACCGTGGTCGCAGTTGATAACGCCAAGGTCGGTTTCAAACCATTCCACATACTTTTCAGCGCCGTCGGCTTGGCCGTCGATCCAACCGTTGAGAGCAGTCAAAAGATCGGTCGGGGCGTCCGCTTTGGCAGTAAAGGTGTACGGAAGGGTTGCTTCATACCAACCTCTACCTCCACAGTACTCACAGCTTCTGTCATTGTTGGGGTGTCTTGCACCGCCGGTAATAGGGCAGTCAAATCTACCTGTACCGCCGGCAACCGAGCCAAGCACATAGGTGGTCACGTCGCCCTCGGTCTTCGCCTCGAACGCATACACATGCACAGTAGTGCCCGTAGCAACGTGAATATGCGGCTTTCCGAGTGCATCTGCGCTCGTGCCGTCCAGCTGAGGATCGCGCAGGGCATACGAATCCTTGACCGTGCCCAAATTATTACCGGCAAGCAAGCCGGCAACACCGGTCTTTGTCGCCATGGTTGCCGCGGAGGAGCAGTTTTCTACCGTCGCATTCACACCAACGTATCCGGCGATACCGCCGAGGAAGTCGCCGTCATGAAACTCCGTTGCGTTTTTGCTGATCAGGGATGCGGAGGAATAGCAGTTCTTCACCGTGGCATTGTTGTCAAGCTTTGCAACGATACCGCCAAGGTAAGCCGCCGCCGTATGCGTATATGTACCGCCCGCAACACAGTTGCTGATCTCGGTGTTGTCCGTAGCATAGCCGACAATACCTGCCGCGCTGCCTCGGGTCGCATTGATCATAACATTGACCTTACAGCGGTCGATCACGCTGTTGTGCGCAGAGCCGAGAAGTCCGCCCGCCGCAGTAAAGCCGGTCGAAAAGCCGGACATCTGGTAAGAAGCAGTTTCGCCAATCACAGCGCAGTTCGTTACCGTCGCGCCGGTCGCCGCGGAAGCAAGCACGCCGAAATAAGGACCTGCAACGCCCTGTACGCTCTTTACGCCAAGGGTCAGATTCTTAACCGTAGCACCGTTGCCGAGCAAAGCAAAGAAGCCGAGGTTTTGCGTATTCGCACCGGAGGAAACGTAGGTGCCGCCCTCCGTGTAATATCTATCAGTAAAGATGAGCCCCGAGATCGCCTTTCCGTTACCGTCAAAGGTACCGAGGAAGGGAACGGCGTCCGCCATGCTTCCGTTGTAAACACCACCGATCGGGTTGAAGTTCGTGTTGTTCGCATTCTCCAGCACCTCAAGCACGATGCCCGTATCGCTGTCAATGCTGCTATCCAGCTTAAAGGTAATGCCCTGCGTCACGCCGCCCTTGCTGACGTAAGCAGAAAACGCCTTCAGCTCGGTAGCATCCGCGATGGTGACGGTATCCCCTGCCACAGGCGTTTTGGTGCCCGCAGCAACATCCGTCATCGTTATGGCTTCCTCAGCGCCTACACCAAAGACAAAGACGCAGGTGAGGAGCATCGCGACTGCCAGAAGCAAGCTCAAAAATAAAAGCTTCTTTTTCATGATGGTTCTCCTGTTTCTCATTTTGTTAACTTCCCCCGATAAAATGGGGGCATCTTCCTGAATACATTGTACCACAACTCGCCTCGTTTGTCAATAAAGACCAAAAAAATTTCTCAGATTTTATTATTAATGTAACAATTTGTCACTTTGCCGAAAAACCGCCTTTCTTTTTGTCGGTTTTCACGAAGCACGGCATCGCCCCCAAATTCTGCGCGGATACTTTTTTCTTTTTTTCATCCTTTTTTGGTCACGCTTCTCCCAAAAAAGGAAAAAAGTTCACATATTTTTTTCCAAAACATATTTACAAACAACAAAGAATGTGCTACAATAGCATCAAGAAACGGATGCGCGGTACAGCTCTGTTTCCGCCCGAGCCGCGCGTTAAAAAAATATTTACATTTTGAAAAGGAGAAAAAATGGAATCCTTTGCCAAAAAACTGAAGGAACTCAAAAACCGCCGCGGTCTTACCGCAGGTGAGCTCAGTGAAAGAAGCGGTGTTCCGCTCGGCACTCTCAACAAGCTTTTGACAGGTGTGATCGAGGAGCCCAAGCTCTCCACCGCCAAGGCACTCGCTTCCGCACTTGGCACGACGCTCGCCTCTATGATGGGCGAGGCAGCCGACATTCCCGCCGCGGAGGATGAGCGCAAGCTGCTCCACGACTACCGTGCCGCCGACGGTTACGGCAAGGCGCTCGTCCGCAAGGTCGCGGAAATGGAAAGCGGCCGCACAGCAGACGGCAGCGAAGCGCAGGACGACCGCGCCCTTCGCGCACAGGGCAACGATGAGAGTGCTGTGATCACTCTTCCCCTCTACTATTCTCCCGTTTCCGCCGGTCCGGGTGCAATTCTCGGCGGCGGCGAGCACGAAAGCATTGAGGTGCGTGCAAGCTACGCCACCGAGCAAGCCGATTTTGCTCTGCGCGTCAGCGGCAACAGCATGGAGCCCCGCTTCAAGAGCGGCGACATCGTGCTGGTCCATCAGCAGGACACCGTCCTCTTTGGCGAGCTTGGCATCTTCATCGCCGACGGCGAGGGCTATTTCAAGCGCTTCATGGGCGACAGACTCCACTCGCTTAACCCCGAATATCCCGACATTCCCCTCCGCCGCTTTGACGACTTCTTCTGTTGCGGCAAGGTGGTCGGTCATATGAAGAAGAAATCCTAACAAAAACCAAAAAACGGTTGCAGGCTCTGCCCTTCGGGCGTCTGCAACCGTTTTTTCATGTTCAGTTCAGTCTTCCTTGGTGGGTATCATGCCAAGCAGGGCGACCCCAAGCGTCAACACGCAGGTGACGGCAATACCGCCCTCAAGTCCAAAGGCACCGCCGCTCAAAAAGGACGAGCCCTCCACGGGCGAAAGAGAAAGAAGCGACACGGGAAGGGCGTTTCCGCTGACGGGCGAGCCGAAGACCAACCCGATCCCCACGCTCCACACCGCATGCAGCACCGCCGAGCCGAGCAAATTGCCAAAGCGGATCATATAAAGCGATGAGAGCAGACCGAAAAGAAAGAAATTCAAGAAGGCGATGGGTGTTGCCCCCACCCCTGCCCGATGGAAGCAGGCGTAAAGCAGCGACCCAAGCAACACCGCAAAGCCAAGCGAGCGTCCTCTTGCAAGGGACACCGTCAGATATCCGCGGAAAAGAAGCTCCTCGGCAAAGCCCTCGATGAAAAGTCCGAAAAGAAGCAGAACGAACAGCAAAGGATCCGTTCTTGTCGGGGTGACGGGCGTTACCGCGCCGAAAAGATGGGCAAACGACGCGGCACCCAAGGCAAGCAAAAGTGCAAGCACCGCCCCCAAAAGGGAGGAAAAGGCAGCTCTTTTTTTGCGGATGCCCATGGAAAGATAAGAGCGTTTTTCTATAGAGCGGCAGTAAAACAGCGCCGCGACGCCGAGGAAGACGGTTGCAAAAAGGGTGGCAACAAGCACAGCATCCGTGCGGAGCAGGCGCTCTACCGTGTCAAGCAAAGCCCCCTCGTCGGGCAGCTCGGTCATGGTAGAAAAGCTCGCAAGGTACTCCTTGTCGGTAAAAAGCAACACGAGCGTGACCGGTGTCAAGGCAAAGCTTTGCAGCATTCCCGCGATCATAAAAACGAGAAGGAAGGCAAAAAAGACCTTGAACAAGGCCACGGGACGCTCTTCGGGAAGCCCCTCTCTTGCCGCCCGCAAAAAGGCGGGCGTTTTTAATTTTTCAAACATATTTCCCCTCTTAATTGTAAACAGTTCTTTTCAAATCAGCTGTTTCCAAGCAACTGAACGATGTTGTATTCCTTACAGCTTACCGCACGGGGAAGGGTGTATTTTTCATCAATTCCCTGCGATTCGATTGCCGCAAGCTCCTCGCGCAAAAGGGTGCGATAGAGATAAATTCCCGCATAGTTCGGCAGGTTGCCGAAGCTGACATCAACCCACTCCTCATCCAAAAGATAGGGGGTCTTGTCAAGCGCATAGCGCATCACGTAATAGCTGCCGTTATCATCGGCGTTCCGCACCTTGACCACCTTGCCAACCGTATCGGCTTGGCGGAATGCAGAAAGGATCTCGTCGTTAAAGGATCTTGCATAGCTTTCCCCCGCATAGAGGTAAATGCCGTGGGGATAGTTGCCCGACGTCACCTTGAAGCTTTCATCGGTATATTCCGCTTCGAGCGCGGTGAACTCCTCCTCCGTCACCCCACTGCCGTCAAAGCCGAGGGAGCTCTCTAAAGCGGCGATCGCATCTGCGCCCGCCTCATCCTTCAAGTAGATGATGTTATAGCGAGAGTAATAGGTGTTATAAAAGCTCTCAAGCGCCTCACGGTAGGTGGTGCTGTAGACGACCGAGGGGTCCGAGAAGAGCTGCTTGTAAAGCGCTATATACTTTTGCTCGTAAAGTGCCACCTGCTTCACGGCACGCGGACCGACGCCGTAGGTCCTTTCGATCGCTTCAAAGGGAATTTCTCCAAAGCTCTCGGTCTTAAACTCTTCTACAAGCGAGTCAAGCGTTTCGTGATCGGTATCGGACAAGGAATAGCCCTCGCTGTCAAAGAGGGTGGCGGCAACAAAGCGCAGACGGATCTCTTCATCGATCATTTCACGGAAAAGCTGCCCATAGCTCTTTCCGCTCGTCGCCTCCACGGCAGCCCACCCTGCGTCGCTGTCCTCGATCATAAGATCACGGTAGCGGACCTGATAGACGTATTTTTGACAGGAAAACCAATACGAATAGGCATCCTCTCTGAGCACGGCACCGCCAAAGCGGTATACGGCAGGTGACGCGTTCAAGACCATGACAAGACCGACGGTGAGCACGGCAAGCGCCAAAAGCAGGGCGACAGCACCGAAAATAAACCGTTTTTTACGGTAGAAGGGTCTTTTTTCCGTTGTTACAGCATTCATCTTTTTTATCCTTTAAGCATGAAATTCAAGCGTTTTTTGCGGCAAGGTACTCCGAAAGGATCTTGTACGCCGCATAAACGCCCTCCTCCCCCCGTCCAAGGCGGTAGGTCACCACAGGACCGGAGGCGGCGGCAAGGAAGCGTAAGCTCTTATATTTTTCAAAAAGAACGCTCCAGACCGAAAGATCGGGAGATTCGCCAAGAAAACGCAAAGCGCCGTCCTTTTCGTCAATTTTCGCAATGCGGACGGCGGACGCCATCGCGCGGAGCGCCGCCACGTGAAGCAGACGCAAAACAGCGCGCGGCGGCTCGCCGTAGCGGTCGCACAGCTCGTCGGTCACGTCCGAAACGTCGGCGGCATCGCGGATAAAGGAGATCTTCTTATACATCTCCATGCGCTCGGCAGAGGTGCGGATATACCCCTCGGGAATGTGTGCATCCACCGCAAGCTCGATGCGCGACTCAAAGGGTGCTTCGATCACGTCGCCCCGCTCCTCCGAGATCGCCTCGTTGAGCAGGCGCACGTAGAGGTCGTAGCCGACGGCATCGATATGCCCGTGCTGCTCCGCGCCGAGCAGGTTGCCCGCACCGCGGATCTCAAGGTCGCGCAAGGCGATCTTAAAGCCTGCCCCGAAGGAGGCGTATTCCCGAATGGCGCGCAAGCGCTTCTCCGCGATCTCCGTGAGGCTTTTGCCGCGGCGGTAGGTGAAGTAGGCATACGCCTGCCGTCCCGAGCGTCCGACGCGACCTCTGAGCTGATGAAGCTGAGAAAGCCCCATGCGGTCGGCGTCCTCAATGATGAGGGTATTGGCGTTGGGAAGATCCACGCCCGTTTCCACGATGGTGGTGCAGATGAGAATATCGATCTCGCCGCGCACCAAGGATTGCCAGATGTCCTCCAACTCCTCCTTCGCCATCTTGCCGTGCGCAAACGCGATGTGCGCATCGGGGAAAGCACGGGAAAGCATGGATCCCGGGCGCTCCATGGTTTCAACGCGGTTGTAGAGATAAAGCACCTGACCGCCGCGGGCAAGCTCGCGCCTGACCGCCTCCTCTACAACGATGTCGCTGTGCTCCATCACGTAGGTCTGTACAGGCTGGCGGTCGGCAGGTGCTTCGTCCAGCACCGACATATCACGAATGCCGCTCATCGCCATGTTGAGGGTACGGGGGATGGGGGTCGCGGAAAGGGTAAGGACGTCCACGTCCTTCGCCATCGCCTTTAATTTTTCCTTCTGTCCCACGCCAAAGCGCTGCTCCTCGTCCACGATGAGCAGTCCGAGGTCGCGGAAGGCAACCCCCTTCGAAAGCAGGCTGTGGGTGCCGATGATAAGGTCGACGTCGCCTCTCGCCAGGCGGCGCAATATTTTTTCCTGCTCCTTGGGCTTTTTGAGCCTTGAGAGCATCTCAACGTTGACGGGATACCCGCGCATACGGGAGATGGCGGTCTGGTAGTGCTGCATGGCAAGAATGGTGGTCGGCACGAGAATGGCAACCTGCTTGCCCGAAACGATCGCCTTAAAGGCGGCTCTGAGGGCAACCTCGGTCTTGCCGAAGCCCACGTCACCGCAAAGAAGACGGTCCATCGGCACAGGGCGCATCATATCGCCCTCGATCTCCTCGATCGCCTGCAATTGCGGCTCCGTTTCCTCAAACTCAAAATTCTCGGCAAACTCCCGTTCAAGATCGGTCGCGGGGGGATAAGCAAAGCCTTCCTTCTTCTGCCTTTCGGCGTAGAGAGCGATCAGCTCCTTTGCCATATCCTTCGCCGCCGCCTTGGCACGGCTCTTCTGTCTTTGCCAATCCGAGCCACCCAGACGGGAGATCCGCACCGTGCCCTCCTCGGCACCTGCGCCGATATATTTGGCGATCATTTCAAGGCGCTCGGCAGGCAGAAGCAGGCTGTCCGAGCCTGCGTAACGAATGGTAATATAATCCCGCGTCACGCCGTCCTGTCGGATCTGCTGCATGCCGTCGAAGATACCGATGCCGTGCACGGCGTGCACCACGTAATCTCCCACCGAAAGGTCGGCATAGGAAAGGATCTTTTGTCCCGCAGGACGGGGCGCACGGCGGCGTCCCGCACGCGCACGGCGGCGCTTTGCCCCCTCGTCGGGAGCGGTCGAAAGCAGGGCAATCTTGGGCACGAGAAGCTCAAAGCCCGAGGGATAACTGCCCCAAGTCACGCCCACGGCGCCGTCGGAAAGGATATCCCAATCCGCTTCGCTGTCCGAAGGGATGCGTCGAACGGTAAGAGAACGGGATTCGAGAAGCCCCGCAACGGCATCCGCCTCTGCCGCACTCTCGGCAACCACAAGCACGCGGTAATAGCCGCTTTGCAGGGTGGCAATGTCCTCGCAAAGGAGATTTTCCTTGCCGAAATAAGAAACGGTACGGCGGGTACGGAAGCCAAACAACCCCGCGAGCTTGCCGTTATAGCTGTTGCCGAAGCCGGTCACGTAGACGGGGATATGCTCGGTTAAAAAGTGAGAGAGGTCGCCGAGCGAGCCTGCAAACGCGGAATATCGCTTGTCAAGCAGACCGTCCTCCACAAGGCGCAAAGCCTCCTCGTGTAAAAGGGTAAGCCGCTTTTCGGTCGCATCGGACGTCATGCTGTCGCCGAGCACGAAAACGGCGGTTCTCTCCCCACCGAAATACGAAAGCAAGGTGGAAAACTCGGGATACAAAAGGGCGGTATAGCGATCGGCAAAGGGGATATCCCCATCACCGCCCAAGAGAGAAAGCTCGGTCGTCAAGGCGGAAAGGTTTTCCGCCGTCGCATGCGAGAGAAGCGTCTTGTGTGCCGCCGTCATTGCCTCTCGTTTTTCCCCGTCCCAAAGGCTCTCGCGCGCAGGCGTGAGAGAAATGGCGGGAACGGCGGAGGTCACACGCTGGGAAATGGGGTCAAAGTAGGCAAGCCTGTCGATCTCGTCCCCGAAAAATTCAAGGCGCACGGGATAGGGCTCGCCTGCCGCATAAAGGTCAAAAATGCCCCCTCTGTGCGCAAACTGTCCTACACCTTCTACGAGCGAAACGGGGGTAAAGCCCATGCGCAAGAGCCGCTCGGCAAGAGCGGTGGGTGAGATCTCATCTCCCACACGCAGAGAAAGAGAATTTTCTCCGAGTGTCGCAGGCGGAAGGGTGCGCTGTAAGGCGGCGAAGGGAGTCGTGACGACCGTCACGCATGCCCCCGACAAAAGACGACAAAGCACCGAGAGCCGTTCGCGCTCGGTGTCATGAGAAGCAGTAATATTCAGAAAAACGAAATCACGCGCAGGGAAATAATACGCCTCCTCTCCCTCCTCGAGCAGAAGAGAGGTGAGCGCCCTTCCCTCTCCCTCGTCACGAACGAGGATCAAACGGGGACGGGTCGCGTGATGGGATGCCGTTTTTAAGGCCTCGCTCAAAAACGCCTCCATGGCGCCGTCCGAAAGGCCCCCGGCACTGATCGGCAGAGGAACACGCGCGGTATACTGCTCGCCGAGCGTCAGCATCGCTTGCTTAAATTCTCTGTCGCAGGTGATCGCACGGGTAATAAACCGCATCTTTCCTCCTTTTTGTAAACTTTAATTCACATTACTCACTTAGAAAAGCGGTTAAGCGCCTCGTCCTCTTTTCCCGAGAGCCAAAGCGTGAGGGCATCGGGCAGGGTGGCGATCAAGGCGTCTATCGCCGCACGGTCCTCGGCGGGAAATTTTCCAAGCACGAAATCGGCAAGGTCGATGCGTGGGTCCCGGCGCTCGCCAACCCCCAGCTTAAAGCGCACGAAGGCGTCGGAGGACAGGCACTGAATGATGCTCTTTAACCCGTTATGACCGCCCGCGCTTCCCTTTCTTCGGATGGACTCTGCCGGGCGCAAAGCTGATATCGTCACAAAAAACGATGATGTTTTCGGGGGGGATCTTGTAGAAGGATGCCGCCTCTGCGACAGCCTCTCCCGACGCGTTCATATAGGTTTCGGGCTTCATAAATAGCACGCGCTTGCCCCCGATCACGCCCTCGCCGCACAGCGCGCGAAAACGCAGGCGCGACACCGTCGCGCCTGCTGCTGCAGCAACCTTATCGATGGCAAGAAAGCCAACGTTATGCCTTGTATCCGCGTACTCCCGTCCGGGGTTGCCAAGACCGACAACGAGGTGGGTGATGGGTGTGTGCGTCCCCTCCCCCTCGATCTTGCGAAACAAAGAAAAGATATCTGCCATGGTGCTCTTATTCCTCGTCCTTGACAGCGATCAGCTCATGTGCATAGGGCAGAGTCATGATGGCATCGCAAAGGACGTGCCATTCGGGGAGCTTGTGGTGGCGTCTTGCGTAATAGATATTGATGAGCGTTTCGTAGTTCATGGTTACGGTACGCATCTGGTGATAAGAGGAGGGGAGAAGCTGGATCATATCATCCCAATACGCGCGCTCGCGCGTTTCGAGGAATTTCTGTCTTTGCTCCTCTAAGACCTCGATCACGGCATCCAAAGCGGCAAGCGCCTTGTCGCTCATACGGTCGCAGGAAAAATCGTCCCTCGTAAATTCCTTCGCCTGAATTTTGTGCATGGTCGAGGTGGAGTTTGCCACCGTTGCCACCTTGTAGGTATCAAATTCCTTCCACCAATAAAGGGGTGCTGTGATATCCACCGAAACAAAGATCTGACGCAGATATTTGCGGTGGTCGCTGCCCGCCTTTGCGAGGCGTACGGCAAGCGAGAGGTCGTTTTCGCCAAGGATATAATTGCCCTTCTCGTCATAATAGCTGTCCGAGCGATCCCAGCTGTTCATGGGATTGCGCGCGCCGCGGATGGCGTTTTCCAAATTCATTGCTACGAGTCTTTCTACCTTGATCATCACGGTTTCCTCGCTTTATTTAAGATATTATACTTTATAATACCATGAAAACGGGGGTGTGTCAAGGATTTTTTTCGCGCGCGCCGCTTTTTTATTTTTCTTTTGCGGAAAGAATACGCAAAACGAGTGCCGTTTTATCGTCGGGAGAGGTATTTCGCTCGGCGGCACGCTCGACAACGGCGCGCGCAAGCGCCTCGCTTCCGTCACGGCGGGCAAGGATCTCCTTCAGCCACCCACCGTCCTCGCTCTCGCCAAGCACGCCGTCCGAAACCAAGAGAAGCACGTCACCCGCACGCACCTCAAAGCTTGCCTCCTCGCTGTCAACGATCCGCAAAAGCCCGAGAGGAATGGTACGGGAGCGAATGCGAAAGAGTGCCCCATCTCTGTAAACGAAGGATGCGGCGGCACCGCTTTTAAGAAAGCCCGCACGCCCCTCGTAAAGGTCAAGGGAAAGCAGGTCAAGCGCCACCGAGCATTCCTCCTCCGAGGCGCAGATCAGATTATTCAAAAGCGCAAGGGCGACCTGTCTTCCCACCTCTGCCGCAAGGAGCGAGGTGAGCACCGATACGGCGAGAGAGGAAAGAGATGCGGCGCGAGTGCCGCTTCCCATGCCGTCGGAAAGCAGAGCGTACACAAAGCCGCCCTCGTTTTCGAGGGTCGCCGCCGCATCTCCGGCGCACTCCCCCTCCTTGCCGGCACAGGTGTATACACCACCCTCTACGGCAAACAGTCGGCGGCTCTCGGTACGGGCGCACAAGCGCCCCTCTTCATAGGAGAAGGAAATGCCCGAAACGCTCCTTCCGCACACGCGGACGCAGGCGTCCTCTACCCATTCGCCCTCTACCGCGCGGCCGTCGACACCCTCAAGCCCCAAAAGCGAAACTTGCTTTCTGCGCCCGCCAAAGACGCGGATCTCCGACGCCACGATCCCGTAGCCCGAAAGCGCTTCCGCAAGTGCTCGCTCGGTTTCCCCGTCACGGGTCGTGCTCTCCGAGTGCGCAAGCGAGATCTCCTTTAACATTTCCGAAAGCAGAGCGTAGTCGGCAGAAAGTGCCCCCTTCATGCCGCCCTGTCTTTTTTTCTGACCGAGGAGCGCCGACGCTTGGCGGATCTCCTCCATCATTTTCTCATATCCCTCGCAGGGCGCTTCCCGGATCTCGGGCACCCCTTCTCCCAGGGAAAGGCGGAGAACGGCGGTCTTTAAGCTCTCCTTGACCGCCTCGCTTTCCTTGCAACCGCCCTCGGCAGGGCAGCGGCGACAAATGCTCTCCTTGGCAGAAGCGCAGATCTCCTCATACTCCTCGGGCGTGGGGGTGCGCTCTCTCGACGACGAAAGGCGGATCTCCTCGGAAACGGCGGCAAGCGCCCCCGAAAGACAGGCAAGGGTGTTCTCCTCCGAGGGGGGAGCTTCCTTTTTGGCGGCGGATGCCGCAAGCGGGACCTTCTCCATCGGCAAAAGCTTAAGCGGCACGCATAGCAAGAGAGAGGTCACCGTCATTTCGGGCATGACCGAAAGGAAGCCCGAAAGCCCCCCGACATAGGCGGCGTACCCACCGCCCGCAAGCACCGACGCCGCCAAGGAGAGGGGCATTCCGATGCCGCCGTACAAGCCCGAAAGAAGTCCGAGAATGCCGTAAACGGGCAGATAAAGGGCGTCGCCCGCAAGCCCGATGAGAAGCCCCGCGGCACATCCCTTCGCCGCACCGTATCGCCGCGAAACGAAAAGGGTAAACGCCGTCACGGCGCACCCCGAAAGCGAAATGCCGAAAAGGAAATAAGGCTTTAAGGCAAACGCACAGGTAAACAGCAGAAAAACACCGCCCAGAGAGAAAAGGAAGGGGGCGTGCATGCCGAAATAGGGGGACGGACTATACGCCTCTCTGCCCAAAACGGCACGCAAGCTACGCTTTTGCGCCGTGAAAAAGGAAAAAAGAACGGTAGAAAGCGGCAAAAGCAACAAAGCCCCCGCTCCAAACAAAAGGGTATAATTCTCGACACCGAACAGAATCAGCTCATACAGCGCCATAAAGGCGGCAACCAGCACAGCACCCACCGCACGCAAGGCAGGCTCTTCTCCAAAAAAAGCGGGGCTTGCGGGAAAGCGCTTCCGCTCCTTCGGATAAGAAACGGCAAAGCGATAAAAAAAGGCGAAAATATGTAGTCCAAGATAAAGCACACCGGGCGCGCCGAGAAAAGCGCACCCCACGGCGCCTCCCAAAAGAATGGGAACCAACCGCCCCGATGCGGAAAACAACAGGGCAAGTGAAAAGGGATAGACCCCGAACGCCGCGTGGCAGGTGGCAAAAAGATAGGCGACGACCCCGACAGTAATATCAAAAAGGAGCTCCCACCCCTTTTCCTTGCGCACGCGCATCCAAGTGCGTACCCCCTCTAAAGCGGGGCTCTGCCGCTTCTTTTTCGTCCGCACCTCCGTAGAGATGGCTGTGGTTTTTTGTTCTTCTCCGTTCATAAAGCATCCTTTCTGCGGCCGAAACGGGCGCATCCTTTACCGTTTTTTTCATTCTACCGCAAAAAAAACGCAAAGGCTGTCGTACGGTGTGGGGGGAGGGGTGCCTTTTTTTGGCGAACGCGGACGGTTTTTCACTACAAAGCACGAACACGGGAAGAAAAAAAGAAAATCGGGGTTCTTTCGCCCGATTTTTGCGATATGTTTTTGCGCCGAAACGGTCTTTTTTTCAATCTGCGGGCATAGGATAAGGGATCACGGAGGAAGAATTATGCCGAAAATATATCTTTGCGCCGATGCGCTCATCTCCAACTTTCGCCTTTTGAAGTCCAAAACGCAGGGAGCGCTCATTCCTGTTTTAAAGGCGGATGCTTACGGGCACGGCGCCCTCTTTGCCCTTGAAGCTTTGTGCCGTGAGGGCGTCCGATTTTTCGCCGTCGCCACCGCTTACGAAGCGCAAGAACTGCTTGATTTTTTAGAAAAAAGTAAATACCGCTTTACAAATCAAATGGTTTTTGTCATGAGTGCGGTCGAGCCCGAGGCGCTTTTTTCGTTGCTCTCCGCACGCGTCGTGCTCTCCGTCCACTCTCCCGCATACGCCCGCTTTCTTTCAAGCACCATCGCGCGCTACAAGGAAAAAGCACTCCTTCCCGACCGCTTTCGCCTTGCGGTGCATTTGAAGCTCGAAACGGGAATGCATCGCACGGGGCTTCGCACCGAGGAGAGCATCCGTTCTGTGCTTTCGCTCCCCCACCTTTCGGTCGAGGGCGTGTATTCCCATCTTGCCTCTGCCGCCGACACCCTCTATACGGAGGAGCAGCACCGTCGCTTTCTTGCTTTGAGAGCCGCTCTTCCCGACGGCATCCTCACCCATCTCTCGGCAAGCGAGGGGCTGTTGCGCTACGGCGACTTCTCCCTTTCCGCCGCGCGCACGGGGCTTGCGCTTTACGGGATCACCCCCGAAGATATCTCCCTTCCCCTTTTGCCCGTGATGCGCTTCTCTGCCCGTGTGACGGCGGTGCTTCGGGTAAAGACGGGGGAGCGCGTGGGATACGGCTGTGTCCGCACCGACCGCCCGCGGCGGCTTGCCGTCATAGATGCAGGGTATGCCGACGGCATCCCTCCCACCGCCCAAAAGGAGGGATGGGTGACGGTCGGGGACCGCCGCTGCCCCTTCTTCGGTGCCGTTTGCATGGACCGCGCCACCCTCGACATCGGTGACGCACCTCTGCGCGAAGGGGATGAGATCACGCTCTTTGGAAAGCGGACGGGCGACACCGCCGCCTTTGCAAAAGGGGCGGGAGTTTCCCCCTACGTGCTTCTTTCCCTCCGCAGCCGCCGCACGCAGAGGATCTATCTTTCCGAATAAAAAAAACGCCCGTTTGGGCGTTTTTTTATTTTTCCTCCGCCTTGCGCAGATGCTTTTTTGTAAAAACGTGATATTTCAAAATAGAAACGACGTTTGCACTCAGCTCAAACACGTAAGTGAGTGTTGCAAAGATGGCGGCATCCGTCAAAAGGTTAAAGAGAATAGAAAGGACGGTGGGCAGCGGCATCAAAAAGCGCACGAGCTTAAGATTTCTCACGCGGAAAATAAAGACGTAGCCAACCAGGGCGATCAGGCACAAAACGTCCAGCGGCTCCGAGGTGCCGAGGATGACAAAATTGATAACAAAGTACGAGGCGAGCGTCATTCCCGCGAGAAGAAGCGGAACCCAGATGGGCGCATCCTTTTCCTTTTTCTCGTAATAGAAGTAGGTAAGGGAGCGCAAAAGACCGACAGCAAGACCCACCATCGCAAAAAACTGCACGGTGAAGAAATACGATATGATCAAAAACACGATGCAAAGTGCTTGGAAGAGCAAAAACCCCTCTTTTTTTCTCGTAAAATAGGAGCAGATCACGAGAAGCATTCCAATAAAGCTTGCGATCAGCGCGAGAGTCTGATTTTCCACAGTCATTTCCTCTTTTTCGACATGATACGGCAATTTTAGCACATTCCCAAGAAAAATGAAAGGGGGTCTTTTCTTTTTTTAAAAGCTGCGCTTCTTTTTGCAAGGATGCCCCAAAGCGTCTTGACAAGCGCCCCGTCAAAAGTGTATAATAAGAGTGTTAAAATGACCCGTCCAAAGGAGAAAAGCATGGCTTGCGGACTTTTTTTGTTATATAAGGAGCAGGGGATGACCTCGCAAACGGCGGTCAAGCGCGTCTCGCGCCTGTTCGGCGGTGAAAAAACGGGGCACACGGGCACGCTCGACCCTCTCGCAGAGGGCGTGCTCCCTGTTTTGGTCGGCAGAGCCGTCAAGGCAAGTGAGTTTCTCTTAACGGGTGAAAAGGAATACATCGCCCATCTGCGGCTCGGCGTCCGCTCGGACACCGAGGATATTACGGGAACCCTCACGCCATCGGGTGCCCCTCTCCCCTCGGAACGCGAGGTGCTTGCGGTGCTTGACCGCTTCCGCGGCGAGATCCTGCAAACACCGCCCATGTATTCCGCCCTGAAGGTAGGCGGCAAAAAGCTCTGTGACCTTGCCCGTGCGGGCAAGGAGATCGAGAGAGAAAAGCGTCCCGTCACCATCTACCGTCTTGACGCTGAGCGGCTTGCAGACGACGAATACCGCCTTTCGGTGCATTGCTCCAAGGGCACCTATATCCGCACCCTGTGCGCCGACATTGGCGAAGCACTCGGCACGGGCGGCGTGATGAGTCGTCTTCTGCGCGCCGAGGCGGCGGGCTATCCTTTAGAAAAATGCATGACGCTCGCAGAGCTTGAAGCGACGCCGCCCGAGGAGAGAGAAAAGCTCCTCATCCCCCTTCCCGAAATCTTCGAAAAATTCCCCCGCGTAACGCTTCCCCCCTTCTTCGCACGGCTTGCCCTCGCGGGAGCGCCCATCTACCAAAAGAAGATCGGCACCGCATTCGAAGAAGGGAGCGTCGTCGCGCTGTACGACGAATACGGCTTCTTCGCCCTTGCAAAAGCTGTCATCAACGACGAGGGGGAGCGCGTTTTGCGCTCGCTTCGCCTCTTCCGCATTTAATCTTTTAAATCATCTCAAAGAAAGGAGCAGCCATGGCTGAAAAATTCCCACCCACCGAAGAGCAGCAAAGGGTCATTGACCTTTGCGACCGCACCCTGCTCCTTTCCGCCGCCGCGGGCTCGGGTAAGACCAAAACGTTGACCCAACGCCTCATCGGAATGATCACGCGGAAGGAAGATCCGCTTGACGTGACGCGCATGCTGGTGGCAACCTTTACCCGTGCCGCCGCCGAGGAGCTCCGTACCCGTATTTCCGAGGCGCTCAAGGAAGCGGTCGCCCTTCATCCCGACGATGACCGCTTAAAAAAGCAATTGCTTCTTTTACCCACCGCGCGCATCCGCACCATCAACGCCTTTTGTAACGACCTTGTCAAGGGACATACCGAAACGCTTGGCATCTCCCCCTTCTACCGCATCGCGGACGAGGCGGAGATCGACCTCATCGCTGTCACTCTTCTTGATGACCTGATCGAGGACGCTTATAACGGCGTATACGCGCCCGAGGGGCTTGACATCGGTATGCTCACCGAAATTGCCGAAACGGTCAAGGGAAGCGGCACGCTCGCCGGCGCGCTGTATCCCCTTTATAAATCGCATCTGCACGAGCGAAGGGACGGGGTATCCCGTCTTCACACCGATGCCGAACTGTTAACGAAGGAAGCAGAGCTTCCCTTCTTTGATACGCGAGCAGGCAAGGCACTCGCCGCCCACTTTAGAGAAAGTGCGCTCTATCTCCGCACGTTGCTCGACGCATCGGGACAGGAGATCCTCGCCCTTTACGGCAAGGAAAATCCCATCTTTTCCGCCCTCTCCCCCCGCTTCTTTTATCTGCTCTCGGTCACAGGACAGATCGCTGACGCCTGCCTGGATTCCTACGAGGCGCTCGGCGCTCTTGCATCCGACTACGCACTCCCGAAGTGCGCCTCCTGTCCCCCGAAATACGAATATTCCCCCGAGGAAGCTCGCTTTAAAAAGCTGATCGGCAAAACGGACGACGCCATCAAGGAGATCTCTGAAACGCTCGCTTGGACACCGTCCGACCTTTCCTATGCCTTTGTTGCCTCCTCGCGCGTATCCGAATCGCTGTACCTGCTGTTCCGCGAGTTTGACGCCCGTTTCACCTCGGAAAAGAAACGCCGCGCCATCTGCGACCACAGCGATATCATGGCGTATGCCTACGAGCTTTTGATCGGGGAGGACGGCGCGCCCACTCCCTTCGCCCTTGAGCTTCGCGACAGCTTCGATGCCGTCTGCATCGACGAGTATCAGGACGTCAACGAGGTACAGCACCGCATCTTCGAGGCGATCTCCACCGAGAGAAACCTCTTCATGGTCGGCGATATCAAGCAAAGCATCTACGCCTTCCGCGGTGCGGTGCCCGATATCTTCGCCCGTCTGCGTACCTCCTTCCCCGCGCCCGAAGCAAACGACACGCGCGCCGTGCTTTATCTGACGCGCAATTTCCGTTCCGAGGAGCCCATCATCTCCTTTGCCAACGGTGTATTCGACTTTCTCTTTCCCATCATTGGGGATGCCATCGGCTACGTGGAGGAGGACCGTCTCTACACCGAAAAGGAAAAGGACGCCGTCAAGCACCCCACCTTCTACTTGATGAAAAAAGAAAGCAAGAAGGGCAAGGATGAGGAGGACGAGGAGGGTGTCGAACAGAAAACAGAGGATGATCTGATTGCCGAAAAGGTGCGCTCACTTCTGGATAGCGGACGCCTTTCAAACGGAAAAAGGATCACCCCCAAGGATATCGCCATTCTGTCTAGAAACTATCCGTATTCCCTGATCGAGGCGCTTGCCGCCCACGGCATTCCCGTCAAAACAAGGGATAAGACCGACTTTTTCTCCCGCCGTGAGATCCTGCTTGCCCTTTGCCTGACGCACGCCGTCAACAATCCGCACCGAGATATTTACCTCGGCGGACTTTTGCGCTCTCCCCTCTACGGCTTCACGCTGGACGACCTGACCGCCATGCGCGCGGAAACACCCGACGGCACGCTTTACGACGCACTCCTTGCGTACTCCGAAAAGGAGAAGACCCAACGCGTTCTCTCCGACCTTGCGCGCTTCCGCAAGATGGCGGAAAATCTCCCATCCCACCGCCTCATCCGCACAATGTTCCGCGATACGGGCATCTATGCCGCCACCGACGCCGAGGGCAGAGCCAATCTGCGCATCTTCTACGAGCTTGCCCGCAGCTTTGAGGAAAGTGCCTTCCGCGGACTTTACCGTTTCCTCGACCACGTCGCCGAAATGACGGCACACGGTAAGGGAATGCCCGAGCGCGATACAGGCGACGAGGAAGCCGTTACCGTTTGCACGATGCACACCTCAAAGGGTCTTGAGTACCCCGTTTGTATCATCGCAGGCACGGGCAACGAGCTCAAAAAGCGCGAAAGAAGCGCCTTTCCCTTTACCGAGGAGCTGGGCGTCGTTTCAACCCTCTTGAACGCCGACGGCAGTGCCCTTCTCTCCACTCCCCTGCAGACCGCCCACAGCATCGTCCGAAAAAAGCGGGAGATTGAGGAAGAGGTGCGCATCCTGTACGTCGCCCTCACCCGTCCCAAGGAGCGCTTATACCTTTTCTGCTCCACGCAAAGGAAGCTGACCGAAACCATGCTGGAAGAGGCAGAGTACCTGCGCCTCGCGCCCTCGGTGCCCGCCCTTCACGCTTATTCCTCTTACGCCGTATGGATGCTCGCGGCGTTGAAAGACCATCCCGCGCTCTTTGATCTTGTCACGCTCTCTCCGCCGTATATTCTGGAGGAAGAGCCGAAAGCGCCGACGGCGCACGCACAGCCAAAGGGCAAAGCAAAGCCCCGCAAGGCCTACCGCGCACGCTTCACCTTCTCCCTTTTGCACGAAAAGAAAAAGGAAGCCTACCGCAAGCTCTACCAAAAGCGGTTTTCCTTCCTCTATCCCCACGCAAAGGAAACACTTTTGCCCGCCAAGCTCTCCGTTTCCACCCTCTATCCCGGTGTATTAGACGAGTTGACGGCACGCTCCCCCTTTGACACCGATACCCCCTTCGGCGCGGTGAAGGAGGAAGCCGAAGCAGAGTTCCGTCCCACCCCTCCCGTTTTCCTCACGGGTGAAACGGAAAACGAAGCCGCCAAAGCGGGAACTGCCACCCATCTTTTCCTGCAATTTTGCGATTTTAACCGTATTTTGACAACCAACGGTTGTCAAGAAGAGGTCATTACAGAAGAGCTTGACCGTCTTTGCGAGCGGAAATTTATGACGCTTGACGACGCGCGCCGCGTGCGCACAGACGAGCTTACCATGTTTCTTTCTTCCGACCTTCGGGATCAAATTGCCGAGGCAAAGGAATGCAAGCGCGAGTTCCGCTTCCACGTCATGCTTCCCGCCGAAGGCTTTTCCTTGGCGGAGGACGGCTCTTTTGACGGGCTCTCCGTCTTTGCGCAGGGCGTCATCGACCTGCTCCTCATCCGTCCCGACGGAAGCCTCCTTCTCGTCGACTATAAGACCGACCGCCTGCCGCACGCCGTCACCGACAGGGAGGCGCGCCGCCTTCTCTTCGACCGCCACGGCACACAGCTCTCCGTTTATGCCCGCGCGATCGAGAAGATCTTTGGGAGAGCGCCCGACGTCGCCATTTACTCCTTGCCGCTCGGAAAGCTCCTTTATATAGCATAAACACATAAAGACACAACATAATCCCATAGACACACCCTCGTTTTACGTGTAAAATGAGGGTGACTTTTTACACACGGAGGCATTTATGGCAAAAAAACTGTGGAAAATCGAGGAGGACACCCTCGTCTGGGAGGTAACGGCACCGCACACCGACAACATTGAGATGAGCGGGTTATACGTCGACAGCATCGTGCACTACGGCGTCGCAGAAGACGGCTCTCTCTACCTTGGAGGTTATCTTTACTATCCGATGCTCCGCACGATTCCGAACAACACCCACGCGACCTACGCCTTTACCGTAAAGAGAAGCGACCGC
>SVTN01000132.1 GCA_015063765.1 Oscillospiraceae bacterium
CCTTCTGTTTAATGTTTGTGTGGTAACTTCATTATAACACAGGATTCAATATGAGTGTTTTTATTTCTTAAAAGTGTTGCACTTGATAGTATAATTCACCCGAATAATAAAAGCCCGAGCATCCTTGGATGCTCGGGCTAACTGTTTATACGCGCTTGAGGTGGAATACAAAGGTTTTGAAATCAACCATATCGTTCGGCAGAAGGAAGCCAACGTTCATGATGGTCGATCCCGTGAGGGTCATATCAAGCTCACGGATCTCATATCTTGCGTCCTTGTCAAGACCGCGCGGATAGATGCGCTTGTTTTCGTCGTTGCAGATGCAAAGTGCGCGGAAGGCGGTGACGAGAGCCTCGCTCTTGTCCTTTGCAACCACCGAGAAGGCAAAATAATTGGATACGTGCGGATCGTCCATGCGGTAAAGGTCGCCGTGGAGAATGATATGCTCGGTTTCCTTGTAAGAGGCTACCTGACGGCTGACAGCCTTCTTTTCCTCCTCCGTCATTTGCTTGGTATCCAGCTCATAGCCCGTAGGACCGAGATGGGCAATGTCGGCACGCGAGTCGAAGGGGGTGATTCTGCCCGTTTGATGGTTGGGGCAGATGGAGGTGTGGCAGGACTGAGCCGAAAGAGGATAGATCATGGATGTACCGTACTGAATGCGGGTGCGCATATAGGCGTCGGTGTCGTCGCTCGTCCACACCTGTGTGAAGTAGCGGAGAAGGGCAGGGTCAAAGCGACCGCCGCCACCCGCACATCCCTCGAAGAATACGTGGGGATTGGCTTCGATGATACGCTCGCAAAGATCGTAAAGACCAAGCGCATAGCGATGGTGCATCTCCTGCTGTCTTTCGCGGGGAAGCTTCACAGAGTAGTTTTCGGTGAGAAGACGGTTGAAGTCCCATTTTACATAGTCGATCTCATTTTCCTTTAACATGGTGTTGACTGCGTTTACCACGTAATCGCGCACCTCAGGACGGGTGATATCAAGCACCATCTGGTAACGGGACATGGCAGGCTCGATCCCGGGAACGTGGATCGCCCAATCGGGATGCGCACGGTAGAGGTCGCTGTTGGGGCTGATGCACTCGGGCTCAAACCAAAGACCGAACTTCATGCCTCTTTCGTGACAATAGTCAATGATGGTCTTAAGACCGCCTTCCAGCTTGTTCGTGTTGACGTACCAGTCACCGAGGGATTGGTGGTCGTCGTTGCGCGTGCCAAACCAGCCGTCGTCTAATACAAGTGTGTTGATGCCGCTGCCCTCAATGACGTCGATGATGCCCATCAAGCGCTCATTGTTGAAGTCAAAATAGGTGGCTTCCCAGTTGTTGATGACGATGGGACGGGATTCGTTCACAAAGCGCGGGTTGATGAGATATTTGCGGTATGCGTCGTGGTAAGCGTGCGACATCCCCGTAAGACCTTCGTTCGAGAATGCCATCACCACCTCAGGCGTTGCAAATTCCTCGCCTGCCGCGAGAGCCCAGCAGAAATCGAAATCATTGATACCGCCCATCACGCGGGTGGTGCCCGTTGTGCCGACGTCCGCCTTCAAAACGAAGGAAGAGGAGTATACAAGGTTAAAGCCGTAAGCGTTTCCGTGCTCCTCGGTCGTATCGCGGTCAAGAATACCAAGGAAGGGATTGAGGGTGCCCGATGCACCCGATTTGCTGTCGACGAAGGCGGTACCGTGATGCAAGGGAGTGCGCTCGGTACGGCGCTCTCTGCCCCATGCGCCCTCAAGATCCAGCATGTCGTAATCGTTGCGGGGGAAGTCAAGCGTAAAGCTGTAGGCACGCAAGAGCTTTACCGTTTCCTTCGTTGCGTTTCTGAACTCCACATGGCGCGTGACGATGGAAACGTCGTCGTATACGGTGTAGTAGAGATCGGCAAAAACGTCCGAGTTCTTTTCCTTTAAGGAAATTTTCAGCGTTTCGCCGCCGCGCAGCGAGGGCATACCGGGAATTCGAGGCTTTTCAGTTAAGATCTCATGCGAGAGATAGAAAAATTCGGAAAGGCGGCTTCCGTTTTCATACATCAGCTGTACAGAGCATTCGTGATAGTCACCTGAGCCGTATGAGGAGATCTCAGCCCCCAGCTTGTCGTAGGTTTCATAGGTGTCATCGTAGGAGCCGGGGATGGCGGCGTTCGCGTATCTGCCGCTGTAGCCGCGCGCGTAGCGGATATCCTCTCTTCCGATGGGCGCTCCGAAATACAGATGCTCGAGAAATCCGAATTTGTTGATACCGAAAACGTAGGAGAGGTTCTTTCCCTCAAGATAAAAGGTTTTGCTTTGTTCGTCAAAGAAGATGGACATGATTTTTTCCTTTCAAGCAGTTATGTGAGGTTCAGTCTGTGCTTCAAAAGCGCACGGGTGATAAGATATCCGCCAATGCCGATGGATATCGAAAGCAAAATAGAGACGAGAGAGGTGAAAAGCTCGCCCGCATCTGTTACGGTGAAGAAGAGGAGCGAGAGAAGGGTGCGTAAAAAGGATACGACGCCCGAAAGAATGCAGTAGAAGAGAAATGCACCGAGCAGCTTCCTCTTTGCGAAGAAGAGGGCTCCCAGCGTGATCGCCGTATAAATGAAAACGGTCTGCGCGATCAGGGAGAACAGAAAATCAACGACGCCGGCGATCAAAAGAATATCGAATAAGTCGCGCACAAAGCTCGTCAAAAAGGAAGCCCCCTCAAGACGCATCAGAATTTCAAAGGGGATAAGAACGCCCACCGTGACCGCAACAGCGGCACTTAAAAGAATGAGAAGGACCCACACGATCCCCGCGAGGATCTTGGACACGAGAAGCTCCTCACGCGTCGCGGGAAGCATAAAGGTAAAATAGCCTTCATCGGTAAAGAAGCTGCGGTAATAGTGGGAAAAGATCTGAAGCTCGGCGAGAACCATAAGGACGACAAACCCAAATAGAAGTGCCAAGAGCAGGGAGGTCAAGGTGTTGTCGAAAAAGAGAGCAAGATCCCCTACCTCGGGCAAAACTGCGTCCAAAAGCATCACGCAGAGGGAAACAAGACCGCAAGCGAGCATGGCACGCACAAAGGGAAGTGCATGCTTGCGAATGGCGTGAAAATCGTTATAAAAGAGTTTTTTCAGCATTGAAATATCCTCCGGAACGCTTCGTCAAGCGTCGTGCCGCACTCTTCCTTGTAGGCGGCAACGTTTCCGCCTGCAATGATCCTTCCCTCCGAAAGAAAGAAGAAGGAATCAAGATAGGGCTCAACGTCGGCGATCAAGTGCGTCGAAATCAGAACGGTAGACTCCGCCGAGCGTGCGGAAAGGACCGTCTTCAAAATATAGTCGCGCGTGGCGGGATCGACACCGCCGATGGGCTCGTCAAGAAGGTAAAGCCTTGCGCGACGGCTGACGGTGAGAATGAGCTGGATCTTTTCTCTCGTTCCCTTGGAGAGCGCCTTCATCCGCTTGACGGTGGAAACACGCAGGTCGCGCAAAAGCGTTTCCGCCTTCTCACGGTCAAAATCCGCAAACATGCGCTCGTAAAGCTTCACAAGCTCCTCGGCGTTCATATCGAGGGGCAGCGCATTGCGGTCGGGAAGATAGGAGATCATGCCGCAGGTAGCGGCAGAGGGGGGGAGTCCGCAGATCTCGATTTTTCCCGAATTAGGGGCAAGCAAGCCCGCGGCAAGCTTGATGAGGGTGGTCTTTCCGCTTCCGTTCGGACCGAGAAGACCGACCGTTTCTCCCGCCTTCAATCCGAGATACAGGTTTTCAATGACGGGGGTTGTGCCGTAATTTTTACAGAGTGCTTCACAAGATAAGATAGGAGTATCCATATAAGTCATCCTTTCTTTTTGGGATGCTTCATCTTTTCCCAAGGGAAGGGCAAAAGAATGAGAAAGCCTAAGAGTAAGAGAGGGAAGAATTCGCCCGTGGCATTGTAGACGGTCGTAGCATTTCTCAACTCTACCGTAGCAATACCGTGCCCGATCTCGTCGGACTCTACCAAGATCTGTGCGTTGCCGTAGGCATCGATCACGCCGCTGAGCCCGGTGTTGCCCGTGCGGACCACCGATCTTCCGTTTTCCACGGCACGCAACACCGCATGGCGGAAATGAAGGCTTTTGGCAAAGCTGCCGTCAAACCAGGAGTCGTCGGTGGAGAGAAGGATCAATTCAGCCCCGTCCTTCACGCTCGCTCTTGCCAAAGCGGGATAGATGGAGTCAAAGCAGATAAGTCCGCCAAAGGTGCCTTTTTCGGTATAGAAAAGCTCCGTCCCCTCACCGGGGGTCGTATTGCGGGAGAGCATGGATATTTCGGTCAGGGCGGGGATCAGCCGCTCAAAGAGCCATGCCATGGGCACGTATTCCCCAAAGGGCAC
>SVTN01000133.1 GCA_015063765.1 Oscillospiraceae bacterium
GAAGGAGCAGGTATGAAAATTACCGAATTTATCAAGGAAAATACGCTGTTTCTTGACGGCGGCATGGGAACGCTCCTGCAAAAGGAGGGGCTCGCCCCCGGTGAGCTTCCCGAACGCTGGAATCTCTCCCATCCCGACATCATTCGCGCCGTCCATCTTGCCTATTTCAAGGCAGGAAGCCACGTCGTTGCCACCAATACCTTTGGTGCAAATATTCTCAAATATTCTGCCGATGAGTTGGATGCCATCGTTTGTGCCGCTGTCAAAAATGCACGCGACGCACAAAAGGCGGCAAATGCCCATCACCCCACCTGGGTTGCCCTTGACATCGGTCCTACGGGCAAAATGCTCAAGCCCTACGGCGACCTTGCGTTTGAGGACGCTGTCCGCGTATTTTCGGAAACGGTCAAGCTTGGTGTCAAATACGGCGTTGATCTCATTCTCATCGAAACGATGGCAGACACTTATGAAGCCAAGGCGGCAGTTCTCGCCGCCAAGGAGCAAAGCACTCTCCCCGTCTTCGTTTCTTGCGCCTTCGGCGCGGACGGAAAGCTCTTGACGGGTGCCGATGCGTCCGCCGCCGTCGCACTCTTTGAGGGGCTGGGCGCGGATGCCATCGGTGCAAACTGCTCGGAGGGGCCCGATAAGCTTGCGCACGTGATCGAGAAATTCCTTTCCTACGCCTCCGTTCCCGTCCTCTTCAAGCCCAATGCAGGGCTTCCCAAAAGCGAAAACGGGACCACCGTCTATGATCTTTCCGCGGAGGAGTTTTCCGCCAAGATTGCCGCCTTGGTGAAAAAAGGTGTGCGCGCCGTGGGTGGCTGCTGCGGTACGACCCCTGCGTATATCGAAGCACTTGTCAAAGCCGCAAGGGATATTTCTCCCTTGCCCTTATCAGGGAAAAACCTGACCTCCGTTTCCTCCTATACCCACGCCGTGCACTTTGGTGACGAGCCAATTCTCATCGGCGAGCGCATCAACCCCACGGGCAAGCCACGCTTCAAGGAGGCACTCCGCGCCCGTGATATGGATTATATCTTACGTGAGGGGCTTTCCGAGGAGGAAAAGGGCGTCCATATCCTTGACGTAAACGTCGGACTTCCCGAGATCGACGAATGTGAAATGCTTTCGTCCGCCGTGACGGCGTTGCAGGCAGTCACCGACCTTCCGTTACAGATCGATACGGCGAACGCTTTGGCAATGGAAAACGCCCTTCGCATCTACAACGGTAAGCCTATGCTCAATTCGGTGAACGGCAAACAGGAGAGCCTTGACGCCATTCTGCCGCTTGCCAAAAAGTACGGTGCACTCACCGTCGCCTTAACGCTTGACGAGAACGGCATTCCCGAAACAGCAGAGGCGCGCGTGGCGATCGCACGCCGTGTTCTGGAGGAAGGCAAAAAATACGGTCTTTCGGCAAAGGACTTTATTTTTGACCCCTTGGCGCTTACCGTCAGCGCAGACGCGCACGCGGCGGTCGAAACGCTCCGCGCCGTCGAAATGATCCGCCGCGAGCTTGGCTGTCACGTTTCTCTCGGTGTTTCCAACGTGTCCTTCGGGCTTCCTGCACGCGATATGATCAACGGCACCTTTTTTGCCATGGCGCTCTCGCGCGGACTTTCCGCCGCCATCATGAACCCCCATTCGGCGGAAATGATGAAGATCTATCACACCTATCGCACGCTTGCGGGGCTTGACCAAAACTGCGCCGAATATATCGCTTTTGCAGAGGAAGCCGCGCCGAGCGACGGAAAAGCCGCCCCCGTGTCCGACAGCATGAGTTTAAAGGACGCCATCGTCAAAGGACTTGCCGACCTTGCCGCATCCTTGACGCAAGCGCGGATTTCCGCAGGCGACGCACCTCTTACCATCGTTGAAAACGATATCATCCCCGCTCTTAACACGGTGGGCGAGGGCTTTGAGAAGAAAACCGTCTACCTGCCGGCTCTGCTTATCGCCGCCGAAGCGGCAAAGCGCGCCTTTGAGGAGATCAAGACGGTGTTGAAGGGCGCAAAGCCCACCAAGGGCACCGTCGTTCTTGCCACCGTCAAGGGGGATATCCATGACATCGGCAAGAATATAGTGAAGCTATTACTTGAAAACTACGGCTTTGCCGTCGTTGATCTCGGAAAAGACGTTGCCGCGGATACCGTGGTCGATGCGGTCAAGCGCACACGTGCCGCCCTTGTCGGGCTCAGCGCGTTGATGACCACCACCGTCCCCGCCATGGAGGAGTGCATTCGCCGCTTGCGCGCTGAATGCCCTTCGGTGCACGTGATGGTCGGCGGTGCCGTCTTAACGCAGGAATACGCCGATGCAATCGGCGCGGATTTCTATGCTCCCGACGCGATGGCGGGCGTTCGCTATGCGGAATCGCTTGACGACCGAGCTTAAAGGAGGCTTAAAAATGGATTTACGGCAATATCTTAAAGATCTGGAATATCTTGTCAATATTGACAGCGGATCCCAAGACGGCTTCGAGGGACTTGGTCGGATCGCCGATTTTTTCAAGGAGCGCTTTGACGCGCTTGGGTGGCAGACCGAGAAGCACGATCTTTCGCCCGATGCAGGACCCTGTCTGATCTGTACCAACAGAAAAGCAGAGAAGTACGATCTCTTAATGATCGGGCACATAGATACCGTCTTTCCCCTCGGTACGGCCTCGGAGCGCCCCTTCCGTTACGACGATGTCTATGCCTACGGTCCGGGGGCGGCGGATATGAAGGACAGCTCCCTTCTCATGTATTATATTATCAAAGAGCTTCCTCCCGAGGTGAACGAAAAGCTTAATATCGTGGTCGTATATAACCCCGATGAGGAGATCGGAAGCCTCTATTCCCGCCATGTGTACAAGGACTATGCCGAGCGCTCTCGCTACGCCTACGTCTACGAGGGTGCCTCCGCCGACGGTGCCTCCTGTGCCGAGCGCAAGGGCGGTATTGTGTACAATGTTCGCTTCACGGGGGTTGCGGGACATTGCGGCTACGTTTTTACCAACGGTGCGAAAAGTGCTGTGCACGAGATGGGCAGATGGATCGTCGCTCTTTCGGATATGCAGGATGAAAAAATCGGTACGAGCGTAAACGTCGGTATTGCCCGTGGTGGTATCGCCAAAAACATCGTTGCGCCCGACGCTATGATCGAGGTGGATATCCGCATCAAGGATAACAGCGAGCCTGCGCGCTTTGATAGCGTGATCGCACGCCTCACCGAGGAGGCAAGAAGCCGTGGCATCGGCATCGAGGTCGAGCGCCGCTTTAAGCCCGCACTTGTATATACCGATGAGGTGCGCGCCTACGTTGAACACGTGTGTGAGATCACACAGGCGGCGAACATCCCCTTCCATCACGCACCGCGCGGCGGACTTTCCGATGCTAATATCCTCGCCTCTTACGGCTGTATTTGTCTTGACGGTCTTGGTGTTGCGGCAGGCGGAGGCTCACATTCACCCGCTGAAAAATCGCAGTACAAAACGGCAGAGCACTTTAAAAATCTCTCGCTTTTCTTAATGCAGGATCTGGCAGAAAATAAAAACAAGGAGTAAAACCATGATCGTAGGAAATATCAAGGATAGACATCTGTATGAAACGGCGCATCCCCTCTTCTCACAGGCGTTTGATTTTATCAAAAAGCAGCTTGAAGACCCTAGGCCCATCGGCAAGTACGAGATCTTAGGCGATGCCCTCTTTGCCATGGTGCAGGAGTACGACGGTAAGACAGACGCCAAGATGGAGGTGCACGATAAGTACATCGACCTGCAGTTCATCGTTTCGGGTGAAGAAAAAATGCTTTGGGCACCGAGAGAGGAGCTTGCCGTCATTACCCCCTTCCCCGAAAACAAGGATACCGAGATCGTAGAAGAAGGCGACCGCCCCTCGACGCTTATTCTTCACGCAGGGGAGTTTGCCATCTTCTATCCCACCGACGCCCACAAGCCGGGACTTGCGGTCGATACCCCCAAGCCGATACAAAAAATCGTTGTGAAAATTAAGGTGTAAAACAAAAAAGAGAGCCGAGTGGCTCTCTTTTTTTGCTGTCATTTCTTTTTTCTTTCCTCGCAAAGAGCAAGGAAGTTTTCAAACAGCTTCTTTTCGCGGGGGTCGCTGTAGGTTTTGGGGACCCATTCCATGGTGTTATACACCTGCTCGGGATGCCATTGCGCCGCAAAGATACCCATCTCACGGTTTTCCACCGCTTCGATCAAACCGTCCTTCTTGTTAATGGCGGTCACGGTGAGGGTGGGGGCAAGACGGTCAATGACCCAGCCGTGCATCGAATTGACGCGCGCGCTCGTCGTGCCAAACGCATCGTGGAGCATCGAGCCTTCTTTGATCTCGATCTCGTGCTTTT
>SVTN01000005.1 GCA_015063765.1 Oscillospiraceae bacterium
GAGCCGTTAGACAACTACGATAACGTGATCCGCTTTTTGGAGCTTGTCAATCATAAGGACGGGCTTTCGATCGGCTACAGACACATATCCCTTTCCACCTGCGGCGTGGTGCCCGGCATCGGGAAGCTGGCAGAGGAGGAACTGCCCATTACCCTTTCCATCTCCTTGCATGCCGTGACGGACGAAAAGCGTTCCGAGATCATGCCCGTCAACCGCAAATGGAACATCGACGCGCTGCTCAAAGCATGCGCCGACTATTACCGCAAGACCTCTCGCCGTATTTCCTTTGAGTATACCTTACTTGCAGGAAAGAATGACAGTGAGGAGGAGGCGCGTGCGCTTGCCGCACTCCTCAAGCGCTATATGCGCGGCATGCCCATCCATGTCAACCTCATCCGTGTCAACGAGGTCAAGGAGCGCGCCTTTGTACGCGGTGACGCGGAGAGCGTCCGCCGCTTTGCCGATGTGTTGAACCGCAACGGCGTGAACGCGACGGTGCGCCGCCGCCTTGGCTCGGACATTGACGGTGCGTGCGGACAGCTCCGCCGCCGCCACGGGAAGGGGGCGACCGAATGAGGATCTTTGGACGCTCGGATGTGGGGATGCTTCGAAGCGAAAATCAGGATGCCTTTGGAGAGTGCGCCCTGCGGGGCGGTCGCTTTGCCATCGTGTGTGACGGCATGGGCGGAGAAAAGGGCGGTAAGATGGCAGCCGAGATCTGCGTTTCCACCTTTCTCTCTTCTCTGAAAGACGCGGACATGCCCGACGAAGAGGAGTTAAAGGATATTCTCTTATCGGCAAATACGGAGGTTTTGGCAACCGCACTCAAAAGCGGCTATACCCGTACGGGTACGACCCTTGTGCTCGCTGCCGCGACATCCGATACATTGACCCTTCTTTGGGTCGGCGACAGCCGTGCGTATCTTATGCAGGGTGACAGCTTGGTAAGGCTTACGCGTGACCATTCCTACGTGCAAGAGCTTGTGGATCTGGGACGGATCAGCGAAAAAGAGGCGCGCACCCACGAAAAGCGCCATCTTGTGACACGCGCTGTCGGCGCGGATGCTGTGGTCTTCCCTGACGTGCGGACAGTTCCGTGGTCGGAGGGCGATCGCCTGCTTTTGTGCAGCGACGGGCTTTTTTCTATGGTTGAGGAAAAAGAAATTACGGAAATTTTAAAGGAAGAGCATACCCCGGCGCGCACCGTGCATGAGCTCGTATGTGCCGCCAATTCCCACGGTGGGGAAGATAATATCACCGTTTTGCTTTTAGAAAATACAAAGGAGAGTTACCCCGATGCTTGATGCAAAAAACTATCTTGGAAAAATGTTAGCCGAGCGTTACCGCCTCGTTCGCGTGATCGGTCACGGTGCGTCGTCTCTCGTTTTTTACGCCGAGGATATGATGGTCATGCGCGAGGACGGAAGTCCTCTTCCCGTAGCGATAAAGCTGCTTGACCACGATTCGGGCGAATATAAAATGAATTCAAGGAGCTTCCGCGCCGAGATCCAGGCGGTGGCGAGCATCCCGACCAGCCCCCATATCGTGGCGATCAAGGATGTTTCCTATTACGAGGACGAGCATTTCATCGTCATGGAATACGTAAGCGGAAAGACGCTCAAGGAATACCTGAAGGAGAAGAACGGTCCTCTTTCGCCGAAGGAGATCGTTTCCATCTCCTTGCAGCTTCTCCAAGCCCTTCGCCTTGCGCACAGCGTGGGCGTTGTGCACAGAGATATCAAGCCCGAGAATATCCTCGTTGAGCGTGCCGACGTTGTCGGTAAGAAGGTGGATATCCCCGGTGGGGAAGGCATGCCCTTTGTGAAGCTGACCGACTTCGGTATTGCGCTTCTTCCCGACGATGACCTTTTCACCATGAAGGATAAGGGCGTGGGTACCATCCATTATATCAGCCCAGAGCAGGCAGGCGGCGGCAGGGCGGATGCGCGAAGCGATATCTATTCGCTCGGTGTCCTCATGCACGTCATGGCAACGGGGAGCGTGCCCTTTGATGCACAGAGCCCCACGGGAATCATCTCCAAGCATCAGACCGAGATGCAGCAGCACGTGCGCGGTCAGAACGCGGACATTCCCATGATACTCGACGAGGTCATTTTCAACGCCATGCAAAAGAACCCCGCCTTGCGCTATCGCGACGCGCTCACCATGGAAAGAGCCCTCAAGGAGGTTCTTCGCGTTTTGGAGGGCGGCGGTGTCGGTGTAGAGGGGGAGAGTGCCTTTGTCGGTATTGGCATCGGCGGCGAAGAGCCCACCCCCGCACCCAAGGCTCCCAAAATGCCGAAAGCACCGAAGACGCCCAAGGCGCCGAAGCCCGCTAAGGCTCCTAAGATGCCTGCGGCAAGATCTTCCGGCAACACGGATAAGAGAAAGGTCTTGTTCATCGGGATCGGTGCGGCGGCACTCGTTGTCCTTTTGGTGGTGGGGGCGATCCTTCTCTTTACGGCGCCCAAGACCTATGATATTACCGTGCCCAGCCTGACAGGCACCGTCTATGCGGAGGAAACCGTATACCCCGAGGGCGTCGTTGTCGTAAAGGATAACATCAAGTACGTTTACAGCGATCAGATCGAAGCAGGCAAGATCGTTTCTCAAGAGCCCGCGCAGGGAACGGTGGTCAAGGACGTGGAGCAGCTTGAGATCGTTTTGACGGTCAGCCTTGGTCCTGAGATGGTTGATTTCTCCATTCCCACGGAATATCGCGGAAGCTACGAAGCGGCGGTAAGCTATTTGCGTGCCACCTACGGTGCGCTTGAGGCGGTCGTTGCTATAGATAAAACGCCCGAGGTGGCAGAGACCCGTCTGCCCGGTGTGGCGGCAGGCACCGTCGTAGGTGCGTACCGTGTGAACACCAAGGAAACCCTTTCTCTCGACGGGGATAAGGTTTACAAGACCAAGGGTGAAATTATCAAGCTGATCGTGCAGCCGGCAGATCCCTATACCTTTACGCTGACCCTCGATTCTCTCATCAAAGTGTCGGACGCAACGCAAAAGATCAAGGAGCTCTGCCCGTATTTGACGGTTGTAGATACGAAGAATTCCAGCAAAGTCATAGGGGTTCCGGGCGTTGTTGTCGGCGTTTGCCTTGCGGACGGCAAGGAAGTTTCTACCTTTGATGAAACTGCTCAGACACTGACCGTAACCGTTGAAAAGGATAAGCCGCAAAGCGTTTATCTGCTTCTTTCTATTGGCTGATGAAGGAAACAGGACGTGTGATCCGCGCGCTCGGCGGCGCGTTTACCGTTGTCACGGATGCGGGGGAGAGCTATACCTGCCCCGCAAAGGGCATTTTGAAGCGCAACGACGGGCGCTTGCTCGTCGGGGATGAGGTTTGCCTTCGCCGCTCGGAAAACGAGAAGGAGGGGGTCGTGGTATCGGAGATCCTACCGCGCAGAAATGCCCTCATCCGTCCTCCGCTTGCCAACGTGTCGGTGATGGTGCTTGCCATGTCGGGTGCTTATCCTGCGCCTGCGCTTACCACGGTAGACAAGCTGCTTGCCATCTGTGCGCATGAGGACATTGCCCCCGTCATTGCCGTGACCAAGCAGGACATTGCAAGGGAAGAGGGCGACCGCCTTCTCTCCATTTATAAAAATGCAGGCTATCCCGTCTTTTCTGTGTCCTCTACCACGGGCGAGGGCGTTGCGGAATTAAAGGACTTTTTGAAGGATGCCTTGGCAGATGGCGGTATCGCCGCCTTTGCGGGGGCGTCGGGTGTGGGAAAAAGCACGCTTTTGACGGCGCTTTTCCCCTCGCTTGCACTTGAAACGGGCACGCTCTCGGAAAAGACGGAGCGAGGACGCCATACCACCCGCCACGTGGAGCTTTTTCCCTTTTCGGGGGGCTACGTTGCGGATACGCCCGGCTTTAGCTTGCTTGATTTTGAGCATTTTGATTTCTTTGCGCTTGACGATCTTTTGGAATCCTTCCCCGACCTTTCTTCCTTCGCTACGGGTTGTCGGTATGACGATTGCTCTCACACCAAGGAGGAGGGATGTGCCGTGCTTGCCGCCGTATCGGACGGGCGCGCGGAAGAGAGCCGTCATGCAACTTATCTTGAACTTTTTACCATTTTAAAAGCCAAGAAAAATACATATCCGAAACGTTAACAGAATGAAAAGGACAGAGAACCTTGACGGTCTCTGTCCTCGTTTTTTATGCGGAATTTTCGATGCCCTTAAAATATTCCTCTAAAAGCTCGCATTGCTCGCGCATGTAGCCGCACTTGTCCTCGGTGACGTGCTGTGTACCCGAACGAAAGCCCTTGATCCCACTTTGAAACAGGGTAAAGAGCTTGAGAAGATACCCGACGATGGCGTCGGGGCTTGGGTTCGCAATGACGTTGCAGGCAATGGACACCGAGAGAAGGGTAAAGAGGGCAAGCGGCAAAAGAAAGATACAGGTGCGGCGCGCACGAAGCCGCTCGGGAGAAGAGGAGAGGGGCGAGTGACGTGCCGCTGTGGGATGCTCTGCGAGAAGCGCGCGCGGCGTGACGGACACCGCCTTTTGCCGCGACAGGGCGCGAAGCGCACGGCGCTCTTTATACCCAAGCTCCTCGCGCGGCGCTTTTTGCCATGCGGCAATCTCCTCCTCCGTGGCAAAGTGCATGTGCAAAAGATGCTCCCTTTCGCGCTTCGTTTCCTCACGGCTGATGCGCTTGCAAAAGAGGGAAAGCGATTCTTGCGCCCCTTCTGCGTAAAATTTCTTGAAAAGAGCTGCGCGGCGCGCAAAGAGCGCCTTGTAGCCTTCCTCGCGCTCCGCAAGCGTGCGCCCCGTTTCAAACAAAGAGGCGTACATCATGTAAGAGGAAATAAAAAGCAAAAGAAAGGAAAGAGAAAAGGAAACGGTGCCTGCGGCGGAGAAGGAAACGTCGGTAAAGAAGAGCGCCGAGAAGATGATGACGGTAGCAGCCGCCGCGAAGACACCGAGATAGGCAATGAAGCTGCGCGCGTTTTCCTTTTTCTTTTCAGAGGAAAGAAGCCATCCTTGCTCCATATATCATCCCCCTCGCTTTTCCTCCCGCCTTTTGGCAAGGCGGAAGCAGACGGCGCCGAGAAGGCTTGTGGGAAAGGCGACGAGGGCAATGGTCTCAATGGCAGCGGCAATGGGGAGAAACGCCCGAAGAGCAATCCAAAGACAGAGCCAAAGCATCCAAGGCGCAGGGGACTGCAGATACTTCTTCAAAAGACGAAAGAGGGGGATCGCCGAAAGGAGCAAAAGGACGAGAGAAAGGGCGGAGATGGCTGTTTTTCCCTCCGATAGCCAAAGCGGGAAAAATTCGAGCGTGGCAATGGCGGGCGGAACGACCGAAAGAAGGATGCCGAGGATGCGAAGTGTGAGCGTCATTCCTCTGCCTCCAAAATGCGCTTTAAGCGGTAATAGCTTTCGGTCATGCTATCCTTTTGCGTTTCGGGCAGATTGACCGAGGCGAGCAGCTCGTAAAAAAGCTCCGTTTCGGTGCGAAGCACCGCGGCGGTCTTCTGACGGTCGCCCTCACTCCTTTCAAGCGCTGTTTCCAAGGCGGCGAGCTTTTCTTCCATGGCGCGAAGAGCGTTTTCACTGCGTGCAAGCGTATCCACCATAGGTGTCATGTATTCCTCAATGCGGTGGATCTGCTCTCCCGTTTCCTTAGTAAAGTGCTCTGTGACCTCTCGGTTTTTACCGAGAAGATCGCTAAGGGCGGAGAGCCCCGAGCGGAGAAGCGGTAAAAGCCCCGTTTTGTACAGAAAAGCAACGAGCAGAGTTCCGATGAGCGACAAAACACCGAGCAGGGTGTCGCCGTTTTGGGTCAGAAAATCGGTAACGGCTTGGGTGAAGCCGAGCGGCGCTTCGCCCGTGATCTCCTCTGCGGAAGCAGGAAGGAGAAGGAGGGAGAAAAGAAGGAGAACACAAAGGGAAAGAACTGTAATTTTTTTCATAAATACCTCCGTATAAAATAATTAGGAAAAAAGCATACGGGCGGCAGCCCTCTGCTCTAACCGCTCTATGCGGCAGGTGAGCGCGGAGAGCTTGTCCGTGAGAGAGGAGATCTGCTCGTTTTGCCGCAAAAGGAGTGCTTCTGCCGAAAGCCCCACGGGAGAGAAGGCTTCTCCGTCGAAGAGTAGGCTCTCGGTGGGAAAAATACGGTTGCCCGCGCGCAGGGCGAGATGGTTTTCCCCCTTGCGGACCGCGTGCGACGGCAGATGCACGGCATTTTCCTGCGGAAAGTAGCATATGCCGTTAAAAAAGAGGGCGTGCTCCTTTGGCAGATGGATGACGAGGCTTTTGCCGAAGGTCTTGCCCCGTTCTTTGAAAAAGGCGTTTTGCCCATCAAAAAGAAGCGTCATACATCTCCCTCCTCTCCAAACACCTCTACGCGCGCCTCGCGCTTGCATTCCTCGGCAAAGGCATTGTAAGCGGCAAAGGCGTCGGGATCGCTTTCGCGCTTGCGCAGGGTGGCGAGCTCCTCGGAGAGAGAATAGCGCGTGCGCAGCTTTCGTGTCACGAGCGCGCCGTATTCCTTCTCTGCAGTACCGTTTAATTTTGCTAATTTTCGTTCGGTTTTTGTCATTGTGTGACCTCCGTGGTTTGCTTGACTTGATACTGCATGACAGAGAGGGTGTTAACAGGATTGCCCTCTTCATCCGCAAAATAGAGATAGGCGTTGGGCGCAAGGCATATGGTGGGAGCATTTAAAAGCGCTTTCTCCTCCATGGTGAAAGAGAAGGCTTCCGATGCTTTCGCCCAAGTAATATTGACCGGGCAGAGCGAAAAGAAGCGCTTGACCTGTTCGGCAGTCTTTCCTGCAAAGAGCTTGCTGTGGCAATAAAAGCACCCGTTTTCAAACCAGACACGCTCCGAGTGATAGGTGCTTACCGCTTTCAAGAATACGCCGGACGCCTCGAAGGATAAATTCTTCTCTTGTGTTCCTGTCAGCAGACTGATCGGAGCGAAAACGGTTCCCGACGCAGTTTCATCCACCTGAAAATCCAAGCTGCCGTCAATGCAAAACGTGTTGCATTCCTTGTAATACATCCCGCCCTCAAAGTCAAAATAATCGAAATATGTCACACCGTCGCCAACAAAGTCGTCGGCAAAGCGGGAAAGCGTTTCGGGAAAAAGAATTTCGTCACGGTGATAAGGACTGTATTCTCTGGTTCCTCTCTGCTTGGCGGGCACGGGCTCCACATAGATCTTTTCTATCTGCACCTGATATCCGACACTGTCTTCTTCGGTTTCGGCGGCGTAGACGCGTATCTCGGTGATCGGCTTTTCGGATACATACGTGCTCGTGTGAAAGCTGCCGGGACCCCATTTCTTTTTCAAGATGAAGCCGTCCTCCGTGTAAAAATTGATCAGCAACGGTGGTGTTTCCGGGTGGCTGCTGATCCCGCTGAAGCCAAACGCGTAGGTATAAACGCCAGGCAAAGAGGGGGGAGTGAAGGAAACGTAATTCTCTCCGCATAGCTTTTCTTCTCCGTTCCATACGTTGGGGCCGAGCGCGACAAGCTTTCGGGGAAAGGAAAAATGATTTCTCGTATCAAAGGGCGTGTAGCGGATAAAGCTTTGTTCACGGGATACGAGAACGTTGAAGCGATAATTTTCAAACACGGTGTCTTCATCCGCCATAAGCTCTATAGAATAAAATCTTCCACCCAAAACCGCTCGGGGCTCTGAGAATGTAACGTCCTCCGTTAAGAGCTCGATGTCTACATAGGAATAGGAGTTAGACACGATATGCAGCTTTGCCGATTGGGTACTGACACTGCCGCCGCGGTAAAAAGCACCGAACGAAAGAGGAAAGTCGGGGATCTCCAAATGATAGGAGAAAAGAACCAAGGGGCTTTCTGTAGCGTGAAGCGTTCCGTTGATGACCAGCGCCTTTTCTTCGTCGTCCCAGGTGATGGTGAGATTTTCGCTTTTAAAGTCAAAAAGCATAGGCTCGGGAAACAGGTTGACGTGCTCCTGCGGTGCGGCACCCAACTGTAAAAGTGCGGTATGGGCAAGCGTGTCCTCCGTCATGCGTCTGTGGGCGAAGATTGCTTCTTCTGTGGGATAGGTATAAAGAATATCGTTTGCGGCGTTTTCAAGATTGGTAATGCGCTTGTCATGCGCGTCCTTGAGGGTTTCGATGCTTTCATAGATCTCGCCCCCCGATACGGGCTTTGTGCATTCCGCACGGATGCTTCCCGTGGGATTTTCGGCGTAGCTTCTCGCTTCATCCAGAAGATCGCCCATTTTTGCACCGTGCTTGATTGTAAGGTGATCTCCCGTGAGAGATGCCTCGGTCACAAGGTCGCCGTCGCCTTCGATGGACACGGTATAGCTTTTCTTGGCTTCGATCAATCGCTTTAGCTCCGAGAGAACGTCGGCGAGCGGCTCGCCGTCTTCGCCTGCAGTGAGATAAAGGGCAAGCCTTCCGTTTTTGACATCCGCAAAGAAGTCGAGAAGGGAATGGGAAGCTCCAAGATCGGTGGCGATCAGGGCGGCAAGGGAATCGGCGGGATTGCTTTCGTCGTAGAGCCCTGTCGATTCAAGCAGAGCGTTGAAGCGCTCGGCGATCAGCCTCGGAAGCTTATCAAACGCCTCCTTTAGCTCCTCTGCGGAAAGCGTGCTTCCCTTATAAAGAGAAGGGGTGGACGGGCGTGTGGGGAGTCCCTTCACGCCATAGGTCAGAATTTCGTTGTTTGTGATCTTTTGAACTGACATAGTTCTCCTTTCGGAGGGAACGGGGATCCCCGTTCCCTCTTTTTTTTATGACTTGATCCTTCCCGAGGGAGAGAAGGCGTAGGAAAGTGAAAAGATCCCGAAGGGGGAGCGAAATCCGCTGCATTCGAGCAGATATTGCTTAAAGCACCAACCCCGCTCCTTTTCCCGCAAGGGAACGGTGGCAAAATCGTCGGTGTGAAAGTCGAAGGCGGAAAAATCCGTGTCGCCTGCATCGGCTGTCGTAGAGGAGATCTCCTCCAAAGGACGAAAGGGGTGTCGGTCGGTGCGCACAAAGACGGAAACGCGGCTTCCTTCGGGAGATTTTAGCTTTAAAGCCGCGGTGTGCGGAACGGTATCCTTGGCGAGGTGCGGCAGATCACCGTCGTCCATCGCAAGGGCACAAAAAGCGGAGAAGGCATGCCCTGCGAAGGAGTAATAATAGCGGTGAATGCGGTGGCGCTCGTTGCGCTCGCCGAGTGGCTCAGCCAAAACAGCCCGCCCGCCGTCGATATAAATGCTTCCTTCCCCTGCCTCAACGAAGGACGTTCCCTCCTTGCGATATACCGTTGCCGTTTGGACCATGTCCTCGCTAAGGAGCTTGTAAATATCGGCGTTTAAGGGAAGATATTTCCCAACACCCGCTGAAATGTAAAGCTCGCTTTGCACGGGGCGGTAAAGCAGCATGCCGCGCTTGTCGGTGTTAAAGCAGCCGAGCGCGCCGTCGGGCGTCCCGAAATAGAGGGCTTCGTCGGTGGCACACAGACGGCTCGCAGGGGAAAAGAGTCCTCCCGTGCGCTCGCCGTCCGTGTCTACGGGAAAGCGCCCCTTGTCGCTCTTTTCGTAATAGATCTTGATGCCGTCCTTTAAGGTCGCCGAGTAGATGTCACCTGTAGCGATCTCCCCGACATTCGGGTGAACGGACAAAGAAAGCGCGCTTGCGCTTTCCGGCAAGAAGGAGGTGTAGCGGTACACGGGACGGTCGCCCGCATAAGAGCCGATGCCCGTCAGATAATACCATTCATATTCACGGCTTCCGCCCGTGTACGAGGTGCGGCGTCTTGCGTCGGCAAGATAAACCTTTCCTTCGCAGAGCAGGTAAAGAAGTCCCTCGAAGACTGCCATTTGTGCGTCGGCTGTGTGTTCTCTTAACAGTCTTTGGTTGATGGCGGTCGACCTTGGCGAGAGCACGCGTTCGCTGTCGTTTTCACAGCGTGCGAGGGCAAAGAGCCCTTCCTTGCCGAGAAAGAGGGCTTCGTCGCTATAGCGCACGGTGCTTCCTGCAAGGCCTGTTCCCGGGGTGCTTGCAACGACGGGGTAGATGCGAGGGACAAGATCGTTTTCCGTGTCGGCAGGTTGGTGAAGGAAGATCTCTCCCTCACCGCCTGCGTCTGCCTTCAATACCGCGAGCAATCCTCCCGTGACGGCAAAGCCGCGATTTGGGACAGCGCCCGTGCCGTCGTTAAAATAGTTGAGGCATCCGATGTAAAAGGGGTTGTTGATGCCTGTATCGTCCAAGGCGGAATAGAACACGGTGTTGGGAAAACGGGGGTTCCCTGTGAAGAAAACTCTGCCGTCGTATTTGACAACGGCGGTGCATCCGCAGAGGGCGTGACGCCCTTCCTCACTAAAGGGTGCTGTGCCGACGGGTAAGGAAAAGTGCATGGGGGAAGCTGTCGCTTTGACGGTAAGCATCTTCCCGACGAGTGCCGCCGTGTTCGTCGTTGAGATCTCAAGGTGGGTGATCAAGCCCTCGTTTTCTAGCGTTCTGTAGTGTGCAAAGGCATCTCCGATCGGGGTGAAATTGATCTCAAGCGGCGTGTCCCCAAGCAATACCTCTTGGATCGCAGTACACGGCTCAAGAAGCGGATAGCGGTAAAGACCGGCAGTGCTTTCAAAGGGAGCGTCGCTTTCATAGCTGACGGTAACGCTCATCTCTCGCAGGGTATTCTCTCCGTCCATGGTGATGGCGGCGTAGTCTGACGCTGTTCCTCTGTAGCGTACCTCCTTCAAGGAAAGGCAGTAGCCAAAGGCATCACGGTAGATGCGGTTCAGCGACGAGCCAAGCGAGATCCCCTCCAAGGAAAAGCATCCGTAAAAGGCTTCAATACCGATCGTTTGGATCGTGTTTGGGAGATTGACTGTCATAAGGGCGGAATCTCCGAGAAAGGCATAACTGCCGATGAAGGTGATGGTGGGCGGAAGGGTGATCGCACAAAGCCCCGTCATGTTTTCAAAGCCGTGCGCCGATACCACCGTTACGGTGTAGCTTTCGCCACTAATGGTTGCCGTTTGAGGAACCTCGATTCGTCCTGCACCGCGGTATTTTTCCGAAATGCGCACCGAGCAGGTCTTTGCGGCTTCGCTTATAACCGAAAAGAGAAGCCCCTCTTCTCCCACGATCTCCTCATACGGTCCGTCGGCAGAGAAGACAAGACGCACCTCGTCCGTGAGCAGATTTCGTTGCTCCAGCCGCTCACCGTTGTGGTAGGTGACGGGCACGTAGGGGAGTGTAGGATCGTCCGTGAGGGTTCGTATGCCGCCGTCTGCTCCGACGATGAGGTATTCGCCCCCGATAAGCAGGCATAGCTGTTCACCGTAGGAAAAGGCACAGCCGGGCACGTCCGCTACGGTGACGGAGAGCGGAGCGAGTGCGGCGAGCGTCGCTTCAAAGTTACGAAGCCGCTCGGGAAAGCGATACAGCTGATCCTTCGCGTGAACGACAAGATAATCCTCTCCCGCGACACGGTGGCGAAAAATGGCATGAATGGGAGCGCCGAAGCGCGCAAAGGTGCGATAGCCCGGAAAGGTTTCGGTTGCTACGCCGTCAAGCGTCATGGGATCGCACCACATGTTTTCAAGCAGGGTAAAGTGGGAGCGCGAGACCTCCGAGGGGTCGGAGGAAAAATCGACCCCCCTGAGGGATTTGAAGTGTCGGCGGTATGTCGCTCCCTTCGCCGAAAGACCTTGCATGCTCATCCCTTGTCCCATCCGTTTCGAAAGGAAAGTGCCGCGCCGCCGTGGCGGTTGAGGGTGGAAGCAAGCTCCTCTGCCTCGGTGCGATACAGAGCGAGGTAGTGGGTGGCAAGCTCTCCGCGGTCGTCAAGCCACAGGTAAGAAGCACACAGCGGAGGAAGCAGGCTTTCCGCATACGGGGGAAGATCCACCGTTTCGTCCGGAGTGTCGGGCGTGATTTCACGGGGACGGTGGATGTACCTGACGGTAAAGCTGCCCGCGAGCCCCCGTGCTAAGAAAACACAGCCCCCCTCAATACGGAAATCCCGTCCCTCGATCAAGGGTGCACCGTCACGGAACACGGGCTCACGCGGAAATCCCGCAAAGTCCTCGGTCAAGGCGGCAATGTCAAAGTGTGCGGTTTTGCTTCCGTCCACGTCGGGAAGCGCGTAATGGGCGATGACGGGAAATCGTCTTGCGATGCGGGCAAGCGATAGGTTTGCCGCACGGTAAAAATATGGCTCGTTTTCCTCAAGTGTTCTGGCAAAGCCCATTTGTGCCACGGTGATGTAAAGATCTTTTCCTGTCATAGCGTAAACCGTCCTTTACATTTTGGTGGCGTTTTCTACAGCACTCTCGGAGTCGACGGCAAGCAGGATGTGCTTGTAGCTACCGAAGCCCACACCGAAGCGGCATCTGCCGTTCCAAATATAGTTACCGGTATGGTTGTCCACCCAGTTGGAAACGGTCAGGGGCACGCGGTTGAAAAACATATTGCCCGAGAGGTTCTTGTTTGCCTCGCTCGACATGACGAGCAGGCGGTCGTCCTCGGTCTGCCAGTTGGGCATGACAACGATGTTCCAGTTGCCGTACTGCAGATTGATGTCGTTGTAGCCGTTGCCGAGTGCGCCCTCCGAGCCGCAGACCTTCTTCGCGATGGCTTCAGCCATGGGACGGTTGCCGGGCAGGATGATGGTGTCGGCGGTGTAGCCGAGAATGTCACCGTTTTCGTCCTTCATGTTGCGGATCTTGGCAGCCAGCTCACCGAGTGCTTCCTCAAAAACAGCGGCGGAAGCCACGCGGGCGTCGCCCGTGCCACTCTTGAAGATATCGCCGAAGAAGTAGTTGCTCTGCGTGCCGTTCGTTCTCTTGCCGCCGTACAGGTGGTTGGACGCGAACAGGGGAAGACCGTCGGGTGCGGTCAGATCCAGCTTTGCCTTTGCAAAGACGCCCTCGCTTTGGGTGCCGTTTGCGAGCGCGTACTCGCAGATCTTGTGCATGGTCTTGTAGTAGGCACGGGTGAAGTTTTCGGCGCGGCGGCGCGCATCTGCGGCAACACCGTAGTTTGCGTCCTCCATCATCTGCGCGGTGATGGTAAACTCCTTCATGAACTGGATGTGCTCGATAAACTTGCGGTAGGTTTCCTCGATAGAGTCGTTTTCCGCGCCTGCGCCCTCCTCTGCGGCAGAGAAGACGCCAAACTCGTTCTGACCTACGATGGTTTCCCCGAAGCGGGTAGAGCGCTCGACGTTAAAGAGCCAGTCGCAGATGCCGCCTCTTTTGGTCTGCAGGTCGCTTTCATGCTCGATAACCATCTTGATGGGGGTCTCAAGCTTACCGATGGCGGCGTTCGAAAAGCCGCTGTTTTCAGAATAGATAATAGACATATTTTTCTTCCTTTCTTATGTTACGAGAATTAGCGGAATGCAACGCAAACGGTATCGCCTGCGGCGCGGGCGCCCGTCTTGTCGACGAGGATGGCGCCTCTTTTGCCGCCCGATGCGGCGGTTGCCGAAAGGGTGTCGCCGTCGGCGGACAAAAGATACTCGGTGCCCACCGTCATGGAGGCGGGGTCGGCGGAAAGCTTGATCTCAAAGAGCATTTCGGGAGAAAGGCGTGCGGCAAGCACCTCCTTTTCGGTGCTGTCCTTCAAAACGAGGTGGGTGGGAAGGGCGGTCGACGTGGAGGTAACGGGGGTAAGCACACCGCCGACAATAGAAACGGGCATACCGTACTTGACGGTGACGTTGGATGCGAGCGTGATGCGCTCGGGCTCGGGGACGCCGATGCGTCCGTTTAAGATCTTGATTAAGTGAAGCATGATGATTTCCTTTCTTTTTTTAATCGTTGTGCGCGTGGGTGACGCGTCTGTAGAGCGCGTTGATCTCTTGCTCCGAGAGGCCTGCGAAGAGCTGCTTGGCTTCCTTCATGCGGTCACGGTCGAGAGTGCCCTCGGGAATTCTTGCGCCGCGCGGCGCAACGGCACGCAGGTGGGTCTTTCCATCCTGCCGCTCAAAGCGCGGTGCGGCGGCGGCAAGTGCTTCCTTTACCGAAAGCCCAAGGTCGCGCAGCTCTGCAAAGCGGCGCGCAAAGGGAAGCTCGCCAAGATGGGAAGCAGGGGCGTAGGAGGGGTCAAGACGCTTGATCTCGGCAAGATCCTCCGCGGCAAGCTGCTCGTAATCGACGGGTTCTTCCTCGACGGGGGGTTCCGTCAACACATCTTGTTCGGGAATGGGCTCCTGCGCCTCGGCTTCGGCGGCAGTGTCGGGAAGCAGCTCGTCTAGCTTTTCTTCTTCCATAAGCACCTCTTACTTTCTGCGCAGGTCGTCGCCCTTGGTTACGGTCGCACGGGGGTCACCCGACGCAGGGCTCTTAGGCGACTCGATCTTGCCGCCGTGATTGGTGGCGTAGGGGTTTTGCTTGAGGGTGTGTTTCATAACGGTTTCCTTTCTTTTCGGAGTTAATAGTAGTTGTAGCTGTTCGGATAGTGGTTTTTCCGCTTGGCTGAGCGGAAGGCGGCGATGGTTGCCGCTTCCTCGGCATCCTGCTCATTCAGTCCCTTTTTGAGCGCGTAGGCATAGGCGGTATAATAGGTCATACCTGCCGCGGATGCCTCGTTGATCAGCTGGGTGATATAGCTTCTGCTGCCCTTGTGGATCTTGATGCTCTCGGTTGCGAGCTCCCTTGCCTTTTTCTCGTCTACGCCGCGCATGGTAAGGTAGGTGACGGCGGCATCCTCGTCAATGAGGTTCTTTGAGAGCAGACTGTTGAAAAGATCCTGCTCCTCCTTCTTTTTCGCCGTTTCCGCCTCCTCTTCCTCCTTTGCGACGCCCTCCAAATAAGCAAGATAGCCGCGCTCGTTTTCCGCATCCGTTTCTTGCTTTTTACGGCGCGCATTTGTCAGGGTGCTTTGCCTCGTCGCGTAGGCGGCATGATTTAAATAGTCGCTGTAGCCGCTGCCCGAAAGCCCTCTTGCGTGAAGGCCGGACGCGCGGCTGCCATGCTCTGCACGGGCGGTGGCGTAGGCGGTATCCGCCTCTGCCTTTTCGGCACGGAAGGCAGCATCCGCATCCTTGCCATAGAGGGCAAGCCAGCCCTCATAATCAGAGATCTTTTTGTTTTTGAGATAATTCTCGATAAAATTCGTGAGCTTCGCCATAGGCTTCTCCTTTCTCCTTGGTTTCCTTGATGCGCGCACGGAAGTATTCTACGTTTTCCTTGGCGTAGGGGTAACGGGCGCGCTCCTGTGAGAGCCAATAGTGCAAGAGCGTTGCAGGGTCGCTTGGATCACCGAGCGTGCCTGCCTGCAGGTTTTCAAGATTTCTTTTCCAAAGCTCCTCTCTTTGCTGCTCCACGCCGCCGCCAAGGTCCACCGAAAACAGAAAATCGTCGTTGTATTCGTATTTCCCCGTCTCGGGACGGTACACGATAAAGTCGTAGCGGTTGAATATCGCGTTTTTCTGCTTTCCGAAGGCATCCTTATAGGAAACGGCGCGGCTCTCGTCCGCAAAGGCAAGGTGGTATTCAAAGAGAATGCGGTCAAGCTCGGCGTAGGCGGTCTGCTTCATCTTACGCTTGCTTTCCAGCCTTCCTGCCGATTGCTCGATCTGCACCTGCTTGGCATAGCCCGAGGTGGCTGTGCGATCCGAAACGCCGACGAAGGTATCGGTGATGCCGAGAATACGCTTGGCGTGCTCGTACAGGCGGTCGGATTGGGTGATGTCCTGTGCAATAGAGGGTGTGGTGTCGAGAATACCGTAGCGCTCCTTCTCGTCACCCGTCCGTAGCTTGATGATCTGCCCGAAGATGGAGTTGTCGAGCGTCATCTCGGCGTCGTCGGGCAGGATGGGGGTGACCCCCGAGCGCATCAGCTTTTCAAGGATACGGCTCTCGATCTTGTTGATCTGCTGCTGTTGGGGGCGGATGAATTCACAGTCCGACTGCCCGAAAAGAGATTTTTCCTCCGAGGTGTTCTTGCGGATGACGATGGGAAAGCGTCGGGGTCTGTAATAGGGAAGTGCCGTGGGGGCAAGCCCCTCACCCATCAGCTCCCCTCTCTCGTCAAGCCTTGGAGAAAGGGCAGGCAAAACGCGTCCGTCGGTGAGCGACACGTCCTGTGTCAAAAATTCCTCTTCCTCCGACATGGATGCGAAGTGCGGCTTTTCACAGGCGCAAAGGGAACGGCGCTTTTTGCACCGCTTGCAATATTCTCCCTTGCGTGCATAATAATCCTCTACGTCGAAAAGAACGGCGTCGCCCGAAAAGGCGAAGGCACAAACGTATCCCTCATCGTTGCGCCAAAAGGCAAGCACCAGCTCCACCGTGTCGGGCTCATCGCCTGCTTCGCCAAGGGAAACGATCCTTTCAAGCGGCACGCCGTAGCGACGGGCAACATCGGCAGGGGAGGTATCAAAGCGCAAAAAGCAATACTCCATGTCCTCCACCTCGTACACGCCCGGCTCGGGGACGAAATCGAGAGGGGAAAGGCAGGAAAGCCTGATCCCACCCACAGCACCGTCCTTTTTTAAGGACGCGTCCCATTCCACAAACCACACGCTTCCGCCGTAAATATAGGTGTATCGCTCGTCCATGTCGTTGAGCTTTTCAAAGGGAAGCTCCCGCCTTAAGGACGCGCAGAGATATTCGATCGCCTTGGCACAGCGGTCGCTTGCCTCGGTGTAGTGCTTGGCTTCGGCGGCAGGGGTGGGAATGAGGGTGGATACCTGCGATTCGATCAGCTCGTAGGTGATGTTACGGACGACCGATGCGGGCGTAGAGGAGCCGTCGATCGTGCGCGAGCCCTTGTATTGGGAACGGTGTCTTTCGAGCTTTTCGTAAAGCGCGGACTGTCGGTCACGGCTTTTTCGGTAAAGCTCCTTAAAATAACCTAAACGGTCTTTGATTTGTGATAGATTCATAAGGGTTCTCCGTATTTTTGTTTGAGATAGCGTTGTCCGTCGGCGCCCGCGTTCTTGTAGTCCTCCCACATGTCGTCGCTCCAACGCCGTCTTTGCTTTTCCTTTTCTTCCCTTGCAGGGTGGGTAAAGGTGATGGCAAAGCCGCGAAGCGCGTCGGGCGCATGGGTGATGGCGTGCGGCTCGGTGAGGGTGTCGGAGGGCTTCATCGGGTCGATCTGAAGCATGGGAAGACAGCGGATGATCTCGCGGCACTGACGGAACACGTGCAGTCGGGCGTGTCCCTCGCTGTCCGTTTTCAAAAGCTCCTTGATGGCAAGCCAGCCCGTTTCTCTGTCGTTGGAGGATTTGGTAAAATGAATCCCTCCCTCTGCAAAGAGAATGGCTTTGCTTTTTCCCGTTTCCTGGGAGCGGCTCCAAAGGTCGGGCGGGGCGAGCGTGGCATAGATCCTGTCCTTGCCGTTGTATTCGCCGATCCGCTTTGCCGCCTCCGAGATGATGAGCCCGCTCTCGCAAAGCTCGCGGTAGACGTAGATGTCGCCGTCGGGTGCGATCGCGATCCAAAGGCAGGCAAGGCGGTCAAGTCCGTAGTCGACAGTACGGTACCGCCGCCAGCCCTCGGGAATGGGAAAGGGATCGCATACATGTCTTTCTTCCGAAAATTCGGGGAAATACTGCCCCTCAAAGATGTTCCAATCTCCGTGGAGAAGTGCCCGTCTTTGATTTTCGGGCAGAGCAAGCAAACGCTTTTTGTAGTCGGGGTCGCCCTTCATCAAAAAGAGGTTGTCGTCGATCTTCGACGGGATAAAAACGCGGGTCGTGTTTTCCGCCGAAAATACGGTCAAGGGGGGTGCAGGGTCGATAAATCGTTCCTTGACCCACATATGTCCCACACCGCCCGGGTTGGTGGAGGACTTGACCTGCTTGGGATACCCCTCTGCGCCGCGCAGTCTTGAAATGAGGTAGACGTATTGAAATTCGGTAAAATGGGTCAGCTCGTCGAACCTGATCACATCGTATTCCGCCGATTGGTATTGGAAGACGTCGTTCTCGGTGGCACAGTAGCCAAAGTCGATCAGGCTCCCGTTTTTGAATTTCCCTACGTGGGAGGAGGCGTTGTAGGTGTAGATCTCTCTGGGAAAAAGCCCTAAGGACACGCGGATGAGGGATTTGTCAAGCTCTGCATAGGTGCGGCGCAGAATAAGCTGCTTTGAGCGCGGATATTTTACGGCATAGCGCAGTGCGTCCACCAGCTGTCCGTAGGATTTTCCGCCGCCCGCCGCTCCGCCGAAGAGCACCTCGGTGGCGTCCGCTCTCAAAAAAGAGAGCTGTTTTTCCGTGACTGCGATCTGCATACGTTCTCCTTCCTCATTCATCGGGCTCCTTTAAAAGGATCTCCACCCCGAAGGGCTCTGTGTCCTCTTCCGCTTTCTCCGCAAAGCCGAAGCGGGCGGTTAAGAGAAACTTTGCGAAGGAGCCGTCAAGTCGGCGGTGCAATGCACCGTCCGTGATACGGTCGCAAAGAATTTCCTCACATTCTTCCCAAACGGCACGAAAATCCGTGTTTTGTTCCTTGAAACGGCGCAAAGCGCCCACGGTCGTACCAAGAGCGTGAGCGAAGCGAACGAAGGAGGGAAGATCTTCCCTATACTCGCTCCCCTCACACCCCGCCGTCTTGAAATAGTGAAGCATTTTTTCTCCAAGCACTTCGGGGGTCATGGAAATCTCCTTTCTTTTGGGCTCGTCTTCCCGACTGCACCATTATTGTAGCACCCTTCCTACTCGTTTTGGGTACAAAAAAACGGGGGTATTTTTGACCCTAAACGGAGTTAGGGGGGTTCGGCAAAGAAAAAAGCGGTTGGCATTGCCAACCGCTGAGGGTTAAGAAAAAAACTCTTTGATCGCGTTTAAGATATAAAGGGAAGCCTTGCCGTCGCCAAAGACGCTTGACGGTGTATGGGGACGCGGCGTGTCTAAAAGCTCTGTCACAGCCGCCGCGATGGGAGCCGCTTTGCGTCCAACCAAGCGAAGAACGCCCACGTCTACCCCCTCGGGGCGCTCGGTTTCCTCGCGCAAAAGCAAAGTAGGCGTGCCGAGCGCGGTTGCCTCCTCCGAAACGCCGCCGCTATCGGTGAGGGCGAGGGTAGCGCGACAAAGAAGATTTCGAAAGGTGTGCGTGTCGATAGGCTCTGTAAGGGTGACGGTGGGGATATGGGCAAGCGTGGCATGGACGGCATCCCGCAGGGCAGGATTGGGGTGCATGGGGAAGAGAAGGTGGGTGTCGGCACGCCCTTCGATGGCGGCGGCAACCCCCTTTAACATCTCTGAGATTTTTGCGCCGAGGGACTCCCGTCTGTGGAGCGTTAGCAGAACGAGCTTTTTACCTTCCGTCAAAAGGGGATGGGAGAAGCCTTCGTCGATGTCCTCCCATAGCCCGTCGATTGCGGTGTTACCGACGGTGTATATCCTCTCCCTGCCGATCCCCTCTTTTAAAAGCCGCTCGGCGGCAAGCGATGTGGGAGAAAAATGCAGGGTGGAGAGGTGGTCGACGGCGCGGCGGTAAAATTCCTCGGGAAAGGGGGAAAAGGGGTTGCCCGAGCGAAGCCCTGCTTCGATATGAAAGACGGGGATGCCTTTATAAAAGGCGGCAAGACCGCCCGCAAAGGCGGTGAGGGTATCGCCGTGGACAAGCACGGCGTCGGGGCGTTCTCTCTCTAGAACCTCGCCAAAGCGGAGCAGGCACTCCCCTTGCTTATGAGGTAAGTCGCCCCAAACGGTAAAGGAGAGGTCGGGGGTGATGTCATAGGCTCTGAGGGTGTCCTTCAAAAGGGTGTCCTGTTGTCCCGAGGTGCAGAGCAAGGCGGCAAGCTGTCCGTCCGCGCGGCAGGCACGCAGAAGGGGGGCGATCTTAATGACCTCGGGACGCGTCCCGACGAGAAAAATCAGCTTTTTCATGTAAGTTCTCCCTTGCGTTTTAAGCCACCATATGAAAAAGCCGAATAAAAAAGAACGGTGATTTTTAGGGAGAACGGTTCATATACTACACGGAAAAGGGGGTGGCGAAATGTTTTCCGGCTTCACGGAATTTCTGTTTGGATGGGGGCTTCCCGTTTTGCTCCTCGGTGTGGGCATTTGCTACCTCGTTGCCCTTCGCGCCTTTCCCTATGTTCATCCCGTGCGGACCTTGCGCCTCGCCTTTCGCGGCAGAGTGCGCTCCTCCTTGCGCGCCCTTTCGGTGGCGCTTGGCGGAACCCTTGGGGTAGGGAATATCACGGGTGTGGCACTCGCCTTGGCGATGGGCGGTGCGGGCGCTGTTTTTTGGATGTGGGTGAGCGCCGCCGTTGCCATGTTCTTAAAGTATGGGGAGATCGTGCTTGCACTCATCAGCCGCCGCCGCGGTGCGGACGGCACTTGGGAGGGCGGTGCTATGTACTACCTGAAGGGAAAGGGCGGCTTCCTCGGACGGAGCGCAGCGACCGCCTTTGCCTTTCTGTGCCTTTTGTGCGCCCTGACGCTGGGGGCTCCCGTGCAGAGCAATGCGGCGGCGGTGGCGGCATTCGAGGTGCTTGGTATCTCTCCCATCATCACGGGCACGCTTTTGCTGAGCCTCACCGCGCTTGCCGTGTTCGGCGGAATTCGCAGGATCGCCGATTTTACCGAGCGCATCGTGCCGTTTGTCAGCCTTCTTTATCTGTTTTTGAGCCTTTACGCCATCTTGACCAACCTTTCTGCGCTGGGCGGTGTTTTTGCCCGCATTTTCGGCGAGGCGTTTTCCTTCTCGGCAGGTGCATCGGGTGTTGGCGGATTTTTGGCATCCCGTGCCCTGCGGTACGGCGTGACGAGAGGGCTTCTTTCCAACGAGGCGGGCGCGGGCACGGCACCCATGGCGCATGCCGTTGCGGAAAACACGCCTGCGGCACAGGGGGTGATGGGCTTCTTGGAGGTGGCTGTGGACACCTTCGTTTTTTGCACCGCGACGGCACTCCCCCTCTTGATCGCCTACGGGGGAGATTTTCCAAGCGCATCGGGGGTAGGGCTTGTGACGGGCGCTTTTTCCATGCTTGTCGGTAAGGCGGCACCCTTTCTTCTTTGCGTTTCTCTATTTTTGTTTGCTTACGCGACGGTGCTTGCATGGTTCTATTACGGAAAACGCGCCATCGGGTATCTGACGCAGAACCCGATGGCGCAAAAGGGGTATATATACATTTATATTATGGCGGTCGGCGGTGGCGCATTCCTTGGAGAAGGGGTGCTTTGGAGCTTGACGGATGGGGTGATCTCGCTCCTTACCATGCTCCATACCGCCTGCCTTTTGCCCCTTTTGCCTCTCGTTGTGCGTGAGAGCCGTAAGGAAGGCTTTTTAGGGAAGAGCGTCCTCCTCGGCGGGCACTTTCAGGGAAAGCGCGTCGAGCGCGGCACGAAAATCCTCCGCGACGGGAGCAAAAACGGTCATGACGGTGCCGTCCGTGGGATGGGGAAAGGCGAGGCGCGCGGCGTGGAGCATAGTGCGCGGAAAGCCGTCACCCTCCCTGCCATACAGGCAGTCCCCCGCGAGGGGATGCCCGATCGCCGCGAGATGTAGGCGTATTTGATGGGTGCGCCCCGTTTTGGGAAAGACGGCGATGAGTGAAAAGCCGCCCCCGTGGGCTAAGGTGCGGTAGCGCGTTTCGGCGGGCGCGCCGTCGGGATGCGTTTCACGCAGAATGACGCTTCCCCCTACCCGTCGGATGGGGAGGGTGATGCATCCCGCTATGGGCGTTTCTCCGTAGACGAGCGCGAAATAGCTTTTTTCGATCTGCCCCGCTTGCATTGCGTTTGACAGCCGATGGGCAGACACGGCGTTCCGCGCAACCAGCACAGCACCGCTCGTTTCACGGTCAAGACGGGTGATGGCGCGAAAGACGAAGGGGATGTCGCGGTATCGAAAGGCAAGCGCGTTTGCAAGGGTGTCTTCAAAATGTCCGTGCGAGGGATGGGTGGGCATGTCGGCAGGCTTCCATGCGACGGTGAGGGCTTCATCCTCATGCAGGATCGTGAGCGGAAGGTCGCGCGGAAGGACGGCTTCGTTGCTTCTTTCATCGTGAATGGCAAGAGAAAGATGATCGCCCTCGTGCAACACGGCGCGCACCGTAACACGTGTGCCGTTCAAAAGAATTCCGTCTTGCTTTGCCTTTAAGCGCGCAAGCGTGTGGGTCGAAAGCCCCAGAGTTTCCTTTAAAAAGAAGCGGAGGATGATGCCATCCTCCGCTTTTGTGATCTTAAATACCATAAATGCAAAGAATTATTTACTTTAGCGGTAAAGTCGAATGTGGCTGACGATTTTTCCGCCGCACGCTTCCAAGCGCTTTGCACGCTCGGAGAAGCCCTTTTCGCTCATCTCGGCGGTTAAGAAGGCGTTTTCCTCGGAGGCAAGCGGCTCGGTTTCGCCAAAGATGATCTCTATGGCGGCGGCATCTGCGCCCTCGACGACCACGTAGCGACGGGCACGGAAGTAGGAAAACTCGGTAGGAACGTCCTCTGCCGCTGTAAATGCGGGACGGTATGCGGCTTTTCTTGCGATCTTGTCCACGTCGGCGACCACGGCACTTGCTGTCGGCTCGCTACCCGCGCCTCTGCCGTAGAACATCACGTCACCGACAAAGTTGCCGCGAACGAGCACGCCGTTATAGACGTCCGAGATGCCCGAAAGGGGCGAATCGGCGGGAAGCAGGAAGGGGGCGACCAAAAGGAACATATCGCCGCTTTCGGTGCGCAGATATCTGCCGAGAAGCTTGATGGAGCAACCGATCTTTTCGGCTGCCTTGACATCCTCGGCACGGATAGCACGGATGCCCTCGGTGTGAATGGCGTCCGCCGAAACCAGCTTGCCCGATGCGAGCGCGCCGAGAATGGCGATCTTGCGAGCGGCGTCGTGTCCCTCCACGTCCGCGGTGGGATCAGCTTCGGCATAGCCCTTTGCCTGTGCCTCGGCAAGTGCCGCCTCAAAGGAAGCGCCCGACGAGAACATGCGAGTCAGGATATAGTTTGTGGTACCGTTCAAAATGCCCGATACCTCAAGGATCTCGTTGTGGGAGAGATCGTTTGCAATCGGAGAAAGCACGGGAATACCGCCGCCGACAGCCGCCTCAAAGAGATAGTAGCAGCCCTTTTCCTTGGCGATCGACAGAAGCTCGACACCGTGGGTGGCGACCAGCTCCTTGTTGGAGGTGACGACGCTCTTTCCGGCGAGGAGCGCGCGCTTGGTGAAATCATAGGCGATCTTAGCACCGCCGATCACCTCAATGACGAGCGAGATCTCATCATCCTTTTCGACGACCGAAAAGTCGTTGATGATACGGTCGGCAAAGGGAGAGTCGGGGAAGGAGCGAATGTCAACGATGTACTTGATCTCGACCTCTTCTCCCGCATGTGCCTTCAAAAGCGCACGGTTTTTTGTCAGCATTTCCGCAGTACCGCTGCCGACGGTACCGAAGCCTAAAATAGCAACCTTCATTATAACCTCTTCCTCCGCGCACAGAGCGCGGGACAGTACAAGCTTATGATTAGAAATATTTTAACATATTTTCCGCAAAAAAGCAAGAGAAAAAACAGTTTTCCGTTTCTCTTTTTTTGACGAAAAAGAAAAGAAAAGCCCAAAAAGCCCGTAAAATCCGCAAAACGCAAATTTCCCAAAAAAATTGCGCCCAAATCTGTTGACATTTTTATGGCTTTTTGATATAATTATCGGTAATAAAAAGTCAAAAACAAGGAGTGAAAAAGATGCACGAAAAGATCTTAATGGAGGGCTTGACCTTCGACGACGTTCTTTTGATCCCGCAGGAGAGCAACATTCTTCCCGCAGACGTTGTTCTTAAGACGCGCTTGACCAAGAAAATCTCGCTCAATATGCCCCTGCTTTCGGCGGCTATGGACACGGTTACCGAGGCGGATATGGCGATCGCTATGGCGAGAGAGGGCGGTATCGGTATCATTCACAAAAACATGCCGCTCGAAAAGCAGGTAGAGCTCGTGGAATGCGTAAAGCGCAACGAGAACGGCGTTATCACCAACCCCTTCTTCCTCTCCCCCACCCACAAGGTGCAGGACGCTGAGGATCTGATGCATCGCTTCCGCATTTCGGGTGTTCCCGTATGCGTGGAGGGCAGACGTCTTGTCGGTATCATCACCAACCGCGACATGCGCTTCTTAGCTCCTGAGGATTATAATCAGCCGATCGAAAATTACATGACCAAGGAGCCGCTCATCACCGCCCCCGTTGGCACGACGCTGGATGATGCCCGTCAGCTTCTTGCAAAGCACAAGATCGAAAAGCTGCCTCTCGTCAACGCGAAGGGTGAGCTTGAGGGTCTGATCACCATTAAGGATATTCAAAAGGCTTCTAAGTACCCCAACTCTGCAAAGGATTCTCAGGGCAGACTTCTGTGCGGTGCCGCTATCGGTGCAACGCGTGACGTGCTTGATCGTGCGGAGAAGCTTCTTGCTGTGGGTGCTGACGTTTTGGTGCTTGACTCGGCACACGGTCACTCCAAAAACATCATTGAGAGCGTTCGCAAGGTCAAGGCGGCATTCCCCGACTGCCAGCTGATCGCAGGCAACATTGCAACGCCCGAAGCGGCTGAGGCTCTGATCCAGGCTGGCGCTGACGCAGTCAAGGTCGGTATCGGCCCCGGCTCGATCTGTACCACCCGTGTGGTCGCAGGCATCGGCGTTCCTCAGATCACCGCCATCATGACGGTTTGCGAGGTTGCTAAGAAGTACGATGTTCCCGTTATCGCCGATGGCGGTATCAAGTATTCGGGCGATATCGTCAAGGCGGTTGCCGCAGGTGCTTCCACCATCATGCTCGGCTCTCTCTTCGCCGGCTGTGAGGAATCTCCCGGTGAGAGCGAGATCTACCAGGGCAGACAGTTCAAGGTCTACCGCGGTATGGGCTCTCTTGCCGCCATGGAAAAGGGCTCTAAGGACAGATACTTCCAAGAGGGCAACAAGAAGCTTGTTCCCGAAGGCGTTGAGGGACGCGTTCCTTACAAGGGAGCCGTTGCTGATACCATCTATCAGCTTCTCGGCGGTCTTCGTTCCGGCATGGGCTATTGCGGCTGTGCAACTCTTGCAGACCTTCAGGAGAAGGGCAAGTTCGTTCGCATCACGGCGGCAGGTCTTCGCGAGTCGCATCCTCACGATATCAACATTACGAAGGAAGCGCCCAATTACTCTGTTCAATCTTAAATCAAAAGCGCGCAGACTCTGCGCGCTTTTTTAAAGGAGAATTATTATGGCAAACGACATCATCAAAGGCATCGGCTTTCATCATATCGGCTTAAAGACGGCAGATCTTGAAAGATCCGTCAAATTTTACGAAGCGCTTGGCATGAAGGAGATCGTGCGTTGGGGCGAGGGCGAAAAGGAGATCGTTATGCTGGACATCGGTGACGGCGGTCGCTTTGAGCTGTTTGCAAACGGCGGTGACGAGTTCTCCGAGAACGGCAAGTTCATTCATTTTGCCATGAAGGTGGATGATGTGCCCGCCGCGTACGCGCACGCACTTTCCGTCGGTGCTACGCCGCACACGGCGCCGAAGATTGTGCCACTCAATTCGAAGCCCGAGAAGATCACCATCGAGGTCGCCTTCGTCAAGGGACCCGACGGCGAGCAGTTAGAGTTTTTCCGCGAGCACTGATATACGAAAAAAGCGCACCGTTCGGTGCGCTTTTTCTTTAAAATATTCCGTGATTGTACTTGATCATGGCGTAAAAGTTTAAGATGATGCCAATTACAGCGGCAGCAATGAGCAATCCTGCGCCGACGGTGGTGAAAATAAGATTTTCCGTTTGCTTCGTGAGAAAGGCGAAAAGGGAAAAGAGGAGCATACCGACGCCGATGAGCACGGTGCCAATGCCGACAAGGGTGCAAAAGGGCTTTTTGTCAGCCGCTGAAACGCGCTTATAATGATAACTGTGTAGCAGGGATAAGTTACCGCACAGATTGAGAATGCCCAAAACGCAAATGATAGCGCCGACGACGGCGGGGGCAATGATGTTTTCCATCGGTAGCTCCTTTTAGACTTTTTTCCATTATACCATACGCGCCGCGCTTTGTCAATCGCCGTTTTTAAAAATCCCTTTCAAAAGTTCTTGTGGGGGTCAAAAGGGGAGCTTCTTGCAAGAAGCTCCCCCTGTATTTCAAAGCAGGTCAGCGATATCGAGCACAAGTCGCTCGGTCTTTTCCCAGCCGAGGCAGGGGTCGGTGATGGACTTACCGTAAATGGCGTCGGAGCCGATCTTCTGGCAGCCGTCCTCCAGGTAGCTTTCGATCATGAAGCCCTTGACCATCCGCTTGACGTCGGGGCAATGGCGGCAGCTGTGAAGCACCTCTTTGACGATACGAGGCTGCTCAAGGTACATCTTGCCCGAGTTTGCGTGGTTGGTATCCACGATAACGCCCATGTTCTGCAGTCCCGATTTTGCATAGGTTTCGTAGAGGTCACGCAGATCCTCGTAGTGGTAGTTGGGGTGGCTCTTTCCGTGCTTGTCGACGTAGCCGCGCAGAATGGCGTGGGCGAGAGGGTTGCCTGTCGTTTGCACCTCCCAACCGCGATAGAGGAAGGCGTGGGGATGCTGTGCGGCGGTGATGGCGTTCATCATGACAGAAATGTCGCCGCCCGTGGGGTTCTTCAGACCTACAGGAATATCAAGTCCCGACGAGGTTAAGCGGTGCTGCTGGTTTTCCACCGAGCGCGCGCCGATGGCAACGTAGGAAAGAATGTCCGAGAGGTAACGGTAGTTTTCGGGGTAGAGCATCTCGTCTGCACAGGAGAATCCCGTTTCCTCAATGGCACGGATGTGGATCTTACGGATGGCAATGATGCCGCGCAGAAGGTCGGGGGCTTCGGTGGGGTCGGGCTGATGTAGCATACCCTTGTAGCCGTCGCCCGTCGTTCTCGGCTTGTTGGTGTAGATGCGCGGGATGATCAGAACCTTCTCCTTGACCTTTTCCTGTAAATCGCGCAGACGGCAGATGTATTCGATCACCGCATCCTCTCTGTCAGCAGAGCAGGGACCGATGATGAGAGCGAGGCGGTCAGACTTGCCGGAAAATACGTCGGAGATCTCTTTATCGTTCTTTTCTTTTAAAGCTGCAAGACTGTCGGAAAGAGGGAATTCCTTCTTGATGTCCATAGGAATGGGAAGCTTGCGAATGAAATTCATGTTCATGGTAGTATCCTTTCTCGGGTGGAATGCAAACTAATATTTACTTTTTGTCAAATAAGGAACGACGCTCGGTGGATTCGCGCATCATTTCACGCATTTCCTCTCTTTTGCCGTCGGCAATAAAGGTGCGGAGCTTTTGAAATTCTGCCATAAAAGCATCCATCTGCTCGAGCAGTGCGTCACGGTTGAGAAGAAACAGCTCGCTCCACATCTCATCGTTGATCTTGGCGATACGGGTAAGGTCGCGGAAGGAGTCACCCGTGTAGCGCGCAAGCCCCTCGTCGGTGTTTGCCGTCATCAGCGTGATGGCGATGCAGTGGGTCAGCTGAGAGAGAAATGCGATCATGCGGTCATGCTCGGCGGGCGTCAGCTCGCAAACAGAGGAGAAGCCGAGCAGCCAACCAAGCTCACGGCAGGTGCCGATCGCCTCGGGAGAGTTCTTTTCCGTGGGGGTGACGATATAGTTTGCACCGCGGAAAACGCCGTCGTCGCTGAAGAGCACGCCGCTACGCTCACGGCCTGCCATGGGGTGCGCGGCAATAAATTCAACGTCGGGGCGGAGCATCTCTTGGATCTGTGCGACAAGTGTCGATTTGACACCCGTCACGTCGGTGATGAGAGCACCGCTCTTAAAGAGGTGCTGATACCTTTCCAGCCATTCGACAAAGGTGTGGGGGTAAAGAGCGAAAATAATGAGGTCTGCGGCGCGAACATAGTCCTCGTCGACGGTGGTTCTACCGCTTTCGATCATGCCCTGTGCAAGTGCATATTCGATGTCCTCCTCGCGCTCGGTGATGGTGCGGATGTGGAAGCCTTGCTTGGTCAGTGCTTTGGCATATCCGCCGCCGATGACACCAAGACCGATGATTAAAATATCTGTGTCCTTATTGAGTTTCATGATTTTTTCCTTAATTATTCGTGTTTTACAAGAGAAATGCCCAAGGAGGCAAGCTTTTCGAAAAAGTCGGGAAAGCTCTTCTTTACCGCTTCAGCACCCGCGATCTCACCGCCTGTCAGGGTGGCGAGCACGGCGAGGGACATTACAATGCGGTGATCATTGTGTCCTGAAAGCGTTTCGGTCGGTGCGTGAAAATCGCTGGGATAGACGACAACGCTGTCGCCGTCCTCGGTGACGGTCACACCGAACTTCGCAAGCTCGGATGCCATTGCTCCCACGCGGTCGCTTTCCTTAATGTGCAAGCGCTCGGTTCCCGTAAAGACCGCGCCGTTTTTGGCGGCGGCAACCGTGAAAAGAATGGGACCGAGGTCGGGACAGTCGCCGATATGAATGGTGGGCGTGCCGCGGGAGAGCATGGGGAAGAAGCGGCTGTATACGCGGTCACCCTGCAGAGAATCGGGGTTGAGCCCCTCTGTTTCCACCTTTCCGCCAAGCAGGTTGAGTGCCTCTAAGAAGGCGGCACCCGAATAGTCCCCCTCAACGGTGGCTTCCCGCGGCGTATATTTTTGATTGCCGGGGATGCGGAGCGTGAAATCGTCCAGCCATTCGACGCGAATGCCAAAGGCGGCAAGGGCGGTCAAGGTGAGGTGAATGTAAGGGCGGCTCTCAAGCGGCGGGGTGATACGGATGATGCTGTCGCCCTCAAGGAGAGGCAAGGCGAACAGAAGTCCGCTGATGAACTGACTGCTGATGTTGCCCGCAACGCGAAATTCTCCCGATTTGAGCGGTCCTCTCACCACAGCACTTTGCGTGTCACGGGAAAAGAAAAGTCCGCGCTCGGCACAGAGATCCTCATACACCGTCATCGGACGGCGGAAAAGAGATTGTGCACCCGTAAAGAGAACGTTGTTGCCCGAAAGCAGGGCAAGGGGAATGAAGAAGCGCAGGGTGCTTCCGCTTTCGTTGCAGAAGAGGGCGGTCGAGGGCCTTGCATCCTTCATAGAAATGCCGCGCACCGTTACGGTGTCGCCCGAAAGGGAGCATTTTGCACCAAGCGCCTCAAGGCAACCGAGGGTCGCCTTCATGTCTGCGCTGTCAGAGATGCCGTGAATACGGCTCTCTCCCTCGGCAAGCGCGGCACAGATGAGAAGGCGGTGTCCCATGCTCTTGGAAGGGGGCGCACTCACTCTGCCGCATGCCGTTCCTTTTTGAATTTGTACGGTCACTTCGCGTTTTCCTCCTTTTTGAGAAGAAGGTCGATCGCTTCCAAATACCCCGCTGTGCCGTGACCGCTGATGGTGGCGATGCATGCGGGGCGAATATAGCTTATTTTACGGAACTCTTCTCTTGCGTCCACGTCCGAGATATGCACCTCGACGCAGGGGATCTTGGTTGCCTTCAGGGCATCAAGAAGGGCAATGCTTGTGTGGGTGTAGGCACCGGGGTTGAATACGATACCGTCGATCCCCTCGTAAAAGCCCTCGTGAATAAAGTCAACGAGTGCGCCCTCGTGATTGCTTTGCAGGCATTTGACCGAGATCCCTGCCTGTTCGGCGTAGGCTTCGATCCTTTGGATCAGATCGGCGTAGCTCTCGCTTCCGTAGATGCCGGGCTCACGCACGCCGAGAAGGTTGAGATTGGGTCCGTTTAAAACATATATTTTCACAGTAAAAGCTCCTTTCGGATGAGGGAAAGCGTGTCCCCAAAATCGTCACCCACGGGGAAGGTCTTATCCGCCGCGGCGCGGTAGATGGGAAGGCGCTCGCGGTATCGCGCTTCAATGGCGGCGCGGTCGGAGGCGGTCGGGCGGTCGGATGTGGGGGTAAGCGCTTCCAGCGGACGGTCGAGGAAGCAAAGAATGCCGTTACGCTTTAGGCGCTTGACGTTTTCCTCCCGTAAGACAGCACCGCCGCCCGTGGCGATCACAGCCCCCGTTTTTTGCGATGCGATGCTTACCGCCTCGCTCTCGATATCGCGGAAGGCTTTTTCTCCCGCTTCGCGGAAGATGGTCGGGATATCGCGTCCCGCCATTTTTACGATCTCCTCGTCGAGGTCGATAAAGGGACGTCCCGTTTTCTCGGCAAGGGCGCGACCGATGGTGCTTTTACCCGAGGAGGGCATGCCGATCAGCACCACGTTTTGCTTGTCACGCAGGATCCGTCCGTACGCTTCCTCCAAAAGCGAGGGAGAAAGTGTGGTATCAAGGAAGAGCTCGACCGCACGGAAGCCCTGTGCGACCAGCATGAAAAGTCCGCAGGAAGCGGGGATGCCGCGTGTTTTTGCTTCGGAAACCAAGACGGTCGAGAGGGGGTTATAGACGGCGTCGAAGACGCAGGAAAGTCTTGGAAAAGCATCTATGGAGATGGGCGACCCCTCCGTGTTCGGGAACATGCCGACGGGTGTGGTATTAAAGATCACGTCGGCATCCGTATGATGGGCAAGCGCCTCCTCGTAGGAGATGGCGTCCCCCTTCGGGGTGCGGCTGACGGTATGCACCGAGGCAGCCCCCAAAGCGCGGAGCACGGCGCGCGAGGTGAGCGAGGTGCCACCTGTGCCGAGGATGAGCGCATGCTTTCCCGAAAAATCACGAAAGCCCATGCGCGCAAGCGCCGCGGTCATGCCGTAAAAGTCGGTGTTGTAGCCGTAGAGCTTACCGCCCTTGTTGACGACGGTGTTGACCGCCCCGATGGCGCGTGCTTCCTCTGAGATCTCGGCAAGATAGGGGATCACCGTTTGCTTGTAGGGAATGGTGACGTTGATGGCACAAAAGTCGCCCTTTTGGAGAAAGGCTCCGACCTCCTCCTCGCCGGGAAGCTCGAGAAGGTCATATTCGTAGTCGGCAAGCAGGGCGTGCACCTCTTTTGAGAAGCTGTGCCCTAACCTTTTGCCGATGAGTCCGTATTTCATAAATACCTCTGTATGAGAAGAAAAGTTGTCTTTTGCGTTAAGAAGGATTCGAAGCGGGAGAGAAATAATCCACGCCAAAGGTAAGAGATAGCATGTCGCAAAGCACAAGCGCGGTCACCGCATCCACGACGGGAGCGGCACGGTGCACGATGCAGGGATCGTGTCTGCCCTTCAGGGACAAGATCTCCTCCTTGACTTCCGTGAGAGAAACGGTTGCCTGCTCCTTGAAGATAGAGGGGGTAGGCTTGACGGCAATGCGGAAGCGGAGGGGAGCACCGTTCGTGATGCCGCCGTAAATACCGCCCGCATGGTTAGTAAGGGTGACCACTTTTCCATCCTTGATGCGCATGGCATCGTTGGCTTCACTACCGCGATGGGCGGCAAGCGCGAAGCCGTCGCCAAACTCCACGCCCTTGACGGCAGGCACCGAGAAGAGCATATGGGAAAGGCGGCTTTCTACGCTGTCAAAGAAGGGCTCGCCCACGCCTGCGGGCATGCCGATGACGGCAGTTTCAAGCGTACCGCCGACGCTGTCGCCCTCGTTTCTTGCCGCGAGAATGGCGTTTTGCATTTCTTCACCCTGCTTTTGGCTGAACACGGGGAAGGAAAGGGCAGAGAGGGTGCCAATCTGTGCGCGGATCTCTTGCTCGGTGGCGGCAAAGGGGGTGTCCTCGATGCCTGCGATCGAGGAGATGTGCGTGCCGATGACGATGCCCTTCTGGCGGAGTGCCTCGGCTCCGATCGCACCTGCCGCGACCAGCGCCGCCGTGAGGCGACCCGAGAAGTGTCCGCCGCCGCGAAAGTCCTCAAAGCCGTGATACTTGACGTGTGCCGTATAGTCGGCATGCCCCGGACGGGCAAGACGCGGCGCGTTTTCATAGTCGGTGCTGTGGTTTTGCGTGTTGGGGATCAGGATGGTGACGGGCGTGCCTGTCGTTTTTCCATGATATACGCCGCTGACGATGCGAAAATCGTCGGGCTCTACACGGGAGGTGGAATTCAGTCCTGCAGGACGGCGACGGGCAAGTGCCTTGGCGATGGCATCCTCGGACACGGTAACGCCGGAGGAAAGACCGTCGATCACACAGCCGATCATCTCGCCGTGGCTCTCGCCAAACAGGGTGACGGCAACGGCGGTTCCAAATGTGTTTTTCATAAAAACCTCTATTTTGTAAACGAAAGTTTGCTTTACATCATTTTTGGGAAGGTGTCGGTGATGCGTGCGGCAAAATCGGCACGCGTGAGCGTTTCAAAGCGGAAGGAGCCGATCTCATCGACAAGGACAGCGCCGATGCCGCCCGTTTCCGCCTTTTTATCGTGCATCATGGCGTCGAGCACCTTTTCCTTAGGCAGATCGCATTCCGTGGGAAGCGAAAGATCCTTTAAAATAGGAAGAAGACGGGCGCGGACGGCGGGCGCGCACATGGGAAGCATGCCGAGGGCAACGCATTCACCGTGATAAAGCCCCGCTTCACGCGCGTCA
>SVTN01000006.1 GCA_015063765.1 Oscillospiraceae bacterium
CCGTGAAGGTAAAGCTGCAGGGTACGGTTGATTTCACCGACTCTGCGACCGCACCCTCTGCCTTCGTGACCACCTACACCTATCCCGATGACGCCACCGGTACCTACACGGTCGGCTCGGAAAAGAAGGATCTGAAGGGCACCGAGTGCACCGTATACACCTACGTGATCGAAAGAGCGCCCTACACCCGTCCCGACTATAACGCGGCGACCGTCAAGGAGAAGCTCGGCTTTGCCACCGAAAGCACCGACGACGCAACCGTCGTTGCCGAATACGAGGCAAGCATCAAGTCCAGACTCCAAAAGGCATGCGACGCCTTGGCTGAGGAAGAGGTCAAGCAGGTGCTTCTCGCTCAGATCCTGGCAAACACCACCCTTCTTGAGGATCCCGTCCGCAACATCAAGAACTATGTGAACGGCGTGATCGACCAGGCGAAGGAGCAGTACCACGCAGGCGGCTACCGCGACAAGGTCAACGCGAGCGGTGAGTACGTCTACGACGATTTTGAGGACTTCCTCATCACCACCTTCTACACGCACAAGAAGGATGCCGATAACAAGACCATTTACTTCGGCTCCCGCAAGGAGGTCGAGAACGACCTGTACGCTGAGGGACGCGAGCTTGTAAAGGAAAGCATCCTTATCTACTACCTTGCAGATCAGATCGGCTGCCGCCTGAGCGACGACCAGCTTCTTGCTATGGCAAAGGAAAGAGGCACAGCATGGGCGAAGGAGCAGATCGAGGCAGGCAGAGAGTATCTCCTCGCTTCGAACACCGTGGAAAATCTGAAGGCAAGCTATCCCGACTCCTACGCATCCTCGACCGACACCAAGACCAAAAAGCAGCAGCTCTTCGAGACCTGGGGGGCTGACAGCTACGAGGACTGCCTTGCAAAGCAGCTCGCATATTACGGCGAGATGTACGGCGAGAACTTTGCAAGCTGGGATGAGTTTGCAAGGGCTGCATATCCCGACGATGCTTACGATTGGGAGGACTATGTAGAGTCCAAGCAGGGTAGAGAGAACCTTTACGGCATCTACCACGCCGAGGTCGTTATGGCGAAGCTTCTTGAGCTGAACGCAGAAAACGTTGCCGCAAGCTACAAGGAGATTGCTTTCGACGCGACCAAGGTCGAACTGAAATAATTTCTTTTGCTCCGACTTTTGTCGGAGCAAAAGGCTTCTAAAGGCAAGAAAAATTCTGCCGATTTTGGGATCTTTACCAAGGACGGGAAGGAAAATTCTGTGAAAAAAGTGACCGTTTATACCGACGGCGCCTGCCGCGGAAACCCCGGTGTGGGGGGATGGGGAGCCATTCTTTCCTACGCGGGGGTGGAAAAGGAGCTCTCGGGCGGAGAGATGGAAACCACCAACAACCGCATGGAGCTTTCCGCCGCCATCTTTGCGCTTGAAGCGTTAAAGGAGCCTTGTGAAGTGACGCTTTACACCGACTCCAAGTATCTCTCCGATGCCGTTACGCTCGGCTGGTTAGAGGGCTGGCGACAGCGCGGCTGGCGACGCGGGAAAAACGAGCGCGTCTTGAACCCCGATCTTTGGGAGCGGCTTTACGGTCTTCTTACCCGTCACTCGGTGACCTTCGTTTGGGTGAAGGGACACGCCGACAATCCCTACAACTGCCGATGCGATGCACTTGCCACCGCCTATGCGGACTCCCTAAAAGCGAATGCATCTCAAAGCATAGAGTAAACAGGAAAGGATCTTTTTTATGAAGAAGAACCAGAAACAACAGCCGCTTTCCAAGAAGCAACGCAAGAAGCTGGAAAAGAGCGGCGCGACGATCAAGACGCGCGAGCCGCGTGCTAAAATGCCGCGCGAGAAGAAATGGCTCATCTCGCTCGTTGCCGCCGTCTGCGTGATGGCGATCGCGTGTGCGTCCTTTGGCGGCATTCTGCTTGCCCGTGTGATCACGGATGCGCTTCACGACCCCTATGCCTCGGCATTTGAAGAGATCAAGTTGAACAAGCACATTGATACGAGCGCGATCGACGAAAAATTCTACACGGCGAACATCTTTGATTTTTCCGCGATCGAAAAGAATTACGTACCCATGACGCTTGCCGATATGGACGATTATATCGAGGGCGTGCGCGTGAACTACCGCACCCTGAACAAGGAAATGCAAAGAGATCGTGTGATCGGTCTTGGCGATACGGTTGCGGCTTACGTTACCGATATCTTCAAGGGAGGATCTCCCTTGACGTCGGAGGACGAAAAGGCAAACCGCTTGACCGTTCCCTCCAAGATGGAGGAGCTGTTCGGCTCCTACACAGGATATATCACCTTCGTTGTGGGCGCTGAGCTCTTCGGCAAGGACTTTGATGACAAGCTGATCGAGGCAGGCATCAAGCCTGTCGATACCGTAAGAGAGATCCGCCAAAACAACAAGAAATTAGAGGGCGGCTCCTTGGTTGCGATCACCGAGGAGGATACCGTTTGTATCACCTATTACTTCCAAAAGAGCAAGGGCGCGTCCGCGACTCCCTATGCGGAGGAGCTGAAGGACCGTTACAACTGGTCGACCACGGCGGAGGCGGAATCCAAGCTCCAATCGCGTGTAAAGCTTTCCGAGCTTGACGAGCGCTTCCGCACGGCACTCATCGACAACTGCAAGGCGATGGGGGAAACCTTCACCTTCGTAATGGAAAACTACGACCTCACGGGCGGTGGCAAGGAATCCGACCGTGAAAGCGATTACCTGGTCACGGCTCAGGTGCATTTTGCTTTGACCGAGGAGGTGACCAAGGATATCACCTTTACCTTCCCCGAGGGCTACTTCGGCGAGAGCGACGGTGATTTCTACGAGCTTAACGGCAAGACCGCGACGCTGCGCCTGCACATTCTGTATTCGGACGACTATGAGCCTGCCACCTTTGACCGTCAGTTCATCACCGAGCAGTTAAAGATGGAGATCTCGGCAACGGACGACGCGGGTGCCATCGCAGAATACAAGCAAGCGGAGCTTGACCGACTCAATCGCGAGATTGCCGAGAACAAGCTTCTCGCGAAGTACGATGCGGCGATCGCTCACCTCGTAAAGAAGGCAAACGGAAGCAAATATTTCTTGGAAACGACCGCAAACACGGATCAGATCGCGGCTGCTGTGCAGGCGCAGATCACCCGCAATCTGCTTGAGCGCTATCTTGCCGCCAAGGGTCATCCCCCCACGACGGCAGAGCTGGACGAGTATGCCGTTAGCCTTGCAAAAATGCAGGATATCAGCGTCAGCGGCGCACAGGAATATATTGAAACCGTCTTTTCGAGCGAGGCGGCTTCGAGAAAGCAGTCGGAGCTTTTGGTCTACACCATTTTCAAGGCTGAAAATATGAAGATCACCGACGAGATGCTTGAAAAGGCGTATGACGAATATATGGAAAAGGTTACAGGCAGCATGTGGGATGCCGAAACGCATAACGAGGAATATTTCGTTAAGCTGTACGGCGAAGATACCATTAAGTCCTGGGTGCGCCACGACCTTGTTTATAAGATGGTCGGCGAGTATCTTGTAAGCGTCAACAGCTACAATATCAAGGCGCAGTGATTGGCAGAGTCCGGAAAGGAATTGGTAAAAAACGATGAATGAAAAGAATAATATTCCCGTAAACGACTCTCCCGAAGCTGTAATTGCGGTAAAGAAGCCCTCGCGCCGTCTTTTCGTCGTGCTGATCTCGCTTCTTACGGCACTTTCCCTTTTGACCGCCGCGTTTGCCGTTCTCACCTTTGTGGATTTTTCAAAGGACGGGAATGACGGTACGACGGGCGGCGCAGGCTCGACGAATACGGTATTTAATTACTTCGACGCTCCCTATGCGGACTATATTGCCCTGACCGAGAGCATGCTGAAGGGCTTGACCCTCCCCGGCTACGACAGCCGCGTGGACGAGGTCACGGAAGAGAACGTTGCGAAGTATATCAACCGCATCCTTTTGAATGCGGTGGCGCTCACCGAGGACCAGATCACGCAAAAGAGCTATTCGGCGAATGTGAAGTGGTCGGAAGCGATCGACTATGCCGATGATGTTTTCCTTTATATCGTCCGTGTCGAGAAGGGCGGCGATACCGTCAAAACGGACTACTTTGAGAACGCCTATATGGAGCCCGGCCGTGTGCAGATCGGCATGGAGTATTTCGGCAAAAGCTTTGACGACGCCCTCACGGGTCTGATCCCGATGAACGTGGGCTCTTATGAAAGACGCACCAAAGGGGAAGTCAAGGCGACCGATGTCATCCTTATTTCCTACACCGCAACCGAAACGGTGAAGGCGACCGAGGAGGGCAAGGAGGACACGGTCAAGAACCATAAGAACTATGAAGGATTGCGCCTTGACCTTAACACGGTGGAGGATGCCGCATGGCGCGACGCGCTCCTTGCAAGCTACGGTACCGTCGGTCAGTATTTCTCCTTTGAATACGAGGAGGATGTGAACGAGGACGGCACGAAGGAAAAGCTCAAGTATGAGGGCGTGATCGAAGCCGTGGTCGAAAACGAGGAAACCTATCCTCTCGTCGCGACCCTTCCCGAAAATTTCTTCGGTGAGAATCCCGAGGACGAAACGCTTGCCGCCCTCAACGGTGCGGAGCTGACCTTCCATATCGTGATTGACCATATGGTGCCCCACGAGGCAAACACCGCCGAAACTCTCACGAAGGCGGATATTGATACCATCAACGCGTACCTTTCCGAGGGCGGGGCGCTCACATTTACCCCCTCGAACGATAAGGACGGCAAGGGCGAGCTTTCGACCCTGACCACCCAGAAGAGCACGCTGGAAGCGGAGATCAAGAAGCTAGAGGGCGAGATCGAAACTCTCCAAAAGGGCGATATCACAAAGCTCACCGCTGAGATCGCCGCTCTGGAAGAAGAGATCGCCGAGATGGAAGCGGAGGGCTCCGGCGCAAGTGCACAGGACATCACCGCCAAGAAGACCGCCTTGACGACCAAGACGAAGACGCTGGAAGCAAAGCAGAAGACGCTTGGCGAGAAGCAAACCTCGCTTGAAGCCAAGAAAGCAAAGCTCGCGGAAACCGAGCCGGCACTTGCTTCGGCAGAGGAGAAGGCACGCACCGAATGCCGCGCCTTCTTCAAGAAGGAGCTTGAGGACTCCTATGCGGAAACGGTGAAGATGACGGCAGGTCAGCTGGTCTACGATCATCTTGTCAAGACCCTCACCTTCATCAAGCTTCCCGAGAGCGAGATCGAAGCCATGGAGGAGAAAGCAAAGTCGTCGGTAGAGTATTATTACTCCCAGCTCTCTGTCACGGATAAGCGCAACTACAGAGATATCGAGGCGTTTGCCGCCATGTACTTCGGCTACGAGGAAAAGGATTATAACGGCTACGTCCACTATATCGAGAGCTATCTTGCTCCCTACGAGATCAAGACCCAGCTTCTCTTGCCCCTCATTTATAATACCTTTATCAACGACGAGAGCAAGCTGAACGCTAAGATCGACGCGCACGTCGCAGATCTCATTGAGATCACCGCCGCCGAGGGAACTCCCATGACGCGCGACGAGATCTTAAAGAATTATGAAACCAATGCCGGCAAGGATTACCTGCGCAACTACTACGCAATGCCCCTCGTCGTTTACGACTACCTTGCTGACAACAACAATGTTGATTTCACGCTTCGCGAAATCGAAAGCAAATAAGTGAATCGCGCCGCGGGCTTTGCCCGCGGCAAACCTACGAAAGGAACACCGCGTTATGAAATGGACCTCTTTGAATGAGCTGCGCGAAGCCTATCTTTCCTTCTTTGAAAGCAAAGGGCATCTGCGCCTCCCGAGCTTTCCCCTCGTACCGATGGGGGACAAATCCCTGCTTCTTATCAACTCGGGCATGGCTCCCATGAAAAAGTATTTTACGGGTGAGGAAATTCCCCCCCGCCGCCGTGTCACCACCTGCCAGAAGTGCATCCGCACCCCTGACCTTGAGCGCGTGGGACACACCGCACGCCACGGCACCTTCTTTGAGATGCTGGGCAACTTCTCCTTTGGTGATTACTTCAAGGAGGAGGCAATTCCGTGGGCGTGGGAGTTTTTGACCGAAACGCTTGCCATCCCCGCTGACCTTCTTTGGCCCTCTATCTACGAGGAGGACGATGAAGCGTACCACATCTGGGCGGACAAGATCGGCGTTTCCCCCGAGCACATCGTGCGCCTTGGTAAGGCGGACAACTTCTGGGAGCACGGTACCGGCCCCTGCGGTCCCTGCTCCGAGATCTATTTCGACCGCGGCATCAAGTACGGATGCGGCAAGCCTGACTGTAAGCCCGGCTGTGACTGCGACCGTTATATGGAGATCTGGAACAACGTCTTCTCCCAGTTCAACAATATGGGCGACGGCACCTATACCGAGCTTGAAAACAAGAACATCGATACGGGCATGGGTCTTGAGCGTCTTGCCTGCGTGATGCAGGGCGTGGACAACATGTTTGAGGTGGACTCGGTCCGCAAGATCCTCGACCACGTGGTGGCGGTTTCGGGCAAGAGGTACGGCGATGATAAGGAGAACGACATCTCCATCCGCGTCATTACCGACCATACCCGTTCGGCAATGTTTATGATCGCCGACGGCGTGATCCCCTCCAACGAGGGCAGAGGCTACGTGCTTCGCCGCATCCTTCGCCGCGCATGCCGTCACGGCAAGCTGCTCGGCATCGACCGTCCCTTCTTATGCGAGATCTGTGTGACCGCCATTGGAGAGAGCGATGCGGCATACCCCGAGCTGAAGGAAAAGCGCGACTATATCTTAAAGGTGATGTCGATGGAGGAGGAGCGCTTTGACGCCACCATCGACGGCGGTATTTCCATTTTGAACACCCTCTTTGCCGAGGCAAAGGAAAAGGGCGAAACGGCACTTGCCGCTTCCGACGTCTTTAAGCTTTACGATACCTACGGATTTCCCTTCGACCTCACCCGTGAAATGGCAGAGGAGCAGGGTCTTTCGGTGGATGAGGAGGGCTTCCGCGCTCTCATGGAGGAGCAACGACAGCGTGCCCGTGCCGCCCGCGCCAACATCTCGGGCTGGGCATCTGCGGAAAGCGGTGCGCTTTCGGGTCTTCCCGCAACGCTCTTCTTCGGCTACGACAGCACCGAGGGCGAGGGCAAGATCCTTGCCATCCTCACCGACGAGGGTGCTGTAGAAACGCTCTCCGAGGGAGAAGCCACCCTTGTTCTTGATAAAACCGTCTTCTACGGAGAGGGCGGCGGTCAGGTGGGTGACGTCGGCGTGATGTGCGCCGAGGGCGTGGCTCTCACCGTCACCGATACCAAAAAGACGGACGGCGTTTATCTGCATATGGTCACGCTGGACGAGGGCAAGATCGCCGTGGGCGATACCCTTTCGCTGCGCGTGAACGCTTCCCGCCGCGATGCCATTCGCCGCAACCATTCGGCTTGCCACCTTCTTCAGGCGGCACTCCGCACGGTGCTTGGCACGCACGTTGAGCAGGCAGGCTCTTACGTCGATGCCGATCGCGTTCGCTTTGACTTCTCGCATTTTGCCGCTATGACGCGCGAGGAGATCGCCCGCGTTGAGGCGATCGTAAATGAGAGCATTCTCCGCGCAGAGGGTTGCTCCACTACCGTGACCGACATCGAAACGGCACGTGCGATGGGCGCGATGGCTCTCTTTGGAGAAAAGTACGGCAACACGGTACGCGTGGTCAAGATCGGCACAGGCTCGACCGAGCTTTGCGGCGGTACGCACGTGGGCAATACGGGCAACATCGGTCTTTTCCGCATTCTTTCCGAAAGCTCGGTGGCGGCAGGCGTTCGCCGTATCGAGGGCACGACGGGTCTTGGCGTCCTTTCGCTTCTCGGCGAGAAGGAAGAAACGCTTGCATCCCTCGCACATGAATTGAAGGCACCCTCGGTGTCCGACCTCTCTCGCCGTGCGTCCGCACTCCAAGCAGAGCTGAAGGAAACGAAGGCGGCACTCGCCGCCGCGGAAAGCAAGCTCGCTGTGGCAGAGCTTGGCGCATTGCTTGACAAGGCAGAAGCGGTGGGCAAGGTTCGCTTGCTGGCAACCAAGCTGCAGGGCACGACCGATGCGGCGCGCACCATCTGCGATGCCATCAAGGAAAAGTACAGCGACATGGTAGCCGTTCTTGCCGTCACCGACGGAGAGAAGCTCGGCTTTGTGGCTTGTGCAGGTGCCGATGCCGTCAAGGCTGGCGCACACGCGGGCAAGCTTGCATCCCTCGCCGCATCCGTCACAGGCGGTAAGGGCGGCGGCCGTCCCGACAGCGCACAGGCAGGCGGTAAGGATCTGAACAAGGTCGACGAGGCACTCGCCGCAGTCAAGGCAGCGCTTGCGTGAGCCCATATAATATAATGTAACCCTTTATCCCCAAAAAGCCCCTAAAAATGGGACTTTTTGGGGAATTATTTTTATTCGTGAAAATTTCCCGAAAAGGGTTGACTTTTTGATTTTGATGTAGTATAGTTTGGGTGAAGAGGTGTAAGCTCTTCGAATAAATGCAGTAGCGGAGGCATACGCTATGAAGACTGTGGAGAAGGAAACCGAACGCACGGAAGAGAAAAAGACATCCACGGAGCAAAAGACACCGCCGAAAAGAACACCCTTTAAAAGGGAAGACAAGACGGCGGGCTTCTGGAGAACGCTTTTCCCCTACATGAAGCCCTTTAGGAAAAACATCATCATCGCAACCGTTCTTTCGATGATCACGGGTGCATGCGTTGCGCTTCAGCCGCTCGTTATCAAGTATGTCGTGGACTCGGGCATCTCGGGGCAGCCCTTTGTGTTGTTTGGCAAGGAGATCCCCGTCGCCGATCCCGTCCTCTTTATTGCCATTCTTGCGGGTGCGTACGTTCTGATCTCGCTTGGACGTATCTTCACCTGGCGTTACGGCTACAAAAACATCTTAAAGCTGCAAGAGGGTACGCTTTTTAATCTGCGAAGCAAATTTTTTGGACATGTTCAGCGAATGTGCATGCACTTCCGCGACAAAAACTCGTCGGGTGAGCTGTACAACTACATCATGGGCGCGCCCATGACCAACATCAAAAGCTTTCTTGCGGGCATCTTCCAGGGTGTGCCGTATCAGGCGGTATCGCTTGTCATTTCGGTGGTGCTTCTCATCAGCTATGAGCCCATTTTGACCCTCATCGTGGTTGCCGCCGCTTTCGTGATGGCGTTCTTCAACCGCCGCTCGCGCAAAAAGATCCGCGAGGTCAGCCGCAACTATCTCGATGCGGAAAAGGAAACCTCGCACTATGTGTCGGATGCGCTCCACGGCGGAGAAGCGACCAAGATGTATGCCATTGAGGACGCATCCATCACCGCCTTTGACCAAAGGCTCAACACCCTGCGTATGACGGGCATCCGCGCCCCCTTCGTGAACATCGTGGAGGCGGCAAAGCCCGAAATGGTGCAGTACATCTGCACCGCGCTCGTCTATTTCGTGGGCGGCTATTTCTGCCTTTCGGAAAGGATCCAGGTGGGTGAGCTGTATCTCTTCATTTCCACCATGGGCACCATTTTCGGTGTCATTATCGCCTGGCTCAACCTCTTTTTCTCGCAGTCGACGGCGGCGGTCGCGCTTGAGCGCATCGATGCCATCATCGCCGAGCACAGCACCACCCCCGAGGTGGCGGCGGACTCCCGTCGCTCGGTTGAGATCGAGAAGGAGTCGGCACAAAGACACGGCAAGCCCTGTATCGCCTTCCACAACGTCGATTTTGCGTATGGCGATAAGAAGATTTTTGAAAACCTCTCCTGTGAATTGAAATATGGCGAGAGCTTGGCACTCGTCGGCGGCTCGGGCTCGGGCAAATCCACCTTCACCAAGCTTGTCATGCGCCTTTACGAGGTGAATGGCGGTGAGGTCCTGCTCCACGACCGAAACGTCAAGGACTACGCGACGCACGACCTGCGCCTCTCCTTCGGCGTTGTGCCGCAGAACCCCTACATTTTTAACGGTACGGTGTGGGATAATATCCGTATCGTGCGCCCCGATGCCTCAAACTATGAGATCATCAAGGCAATGGAGGTCGCCCGTGTGCATGAGTTCGTCAACGACCTGCCGCACGGCTGGAGCACCGTGATCGGTGACGGCGCGCTCGGTCTTTCGGGCGGTCAGAAGCAAAGAGTCGCCATTGCGCGCGCCATCCTCAAAAACCCCGATATCTTTATCTTCGACGAGGCAACGAGCGCGCTGGATAACGTTTCGGAGCGTCTGATCCAAGAGGCGATGGAGGAGCTGATGCAGTCGCACACCGTCATTTTCGTGGCGCATAGACTTTCCACCATCCGCAACGTCAACCGCATCCTCGTTTTTGATCACGGTAAGATCGTCGAGGAAGGAAACTACGATACCCTTGCGGCATCGAACGGTGCGTTCCGTGAGCTGTTGGATGCGGCAGAGGGCAAGCTTGCTCGCCTTGAAAATCCCCCGAAATTCTAACTAATGCAACGAAAGGTTTGCAAAATGACGAAAATTTGCATCTTTGACCTGGACGGAACACTGCTTGACACCCTCGATAACATCGGCGGCAACATGAACCGCACGCTCGCCGACTTTGACCTTGCCCCCTTTGCGCGGGAGGATTACCGCTATTTCGTGGGCAACGGATCGCGCCGCCTTACGGAGTGCGCGCTTGAGGCACGCGGCAAGCTGACGCCTGATTTTTTTGAGGAATTTTATCCCCACTTTATGACCTATTACGCGGCATCGCCCGATGAGGGCGTGCGTGTTTACGACGGCATCCCCGCGCTTCTCTCTGCCTTGAAGGAAAGAGGGGTTCGCGTTGCCGTTTGCACCAATAAGCCGAATGCGGCGGCACAGGGCTCGATCGCACGCTTCTTTCCCGGCGGCACCTTTGACGACATCATTGGTGCTGTTGACGGTATGCCGCTGAAGCCCTCGCCCCACGGTGTCTTGACCCTGCTTGAAAAATACGGCTTTTCCCCCGACGAAGCCGCCTTTATCGGCGATAGTGACGTCGATATGATGACTGCAAAGGCGGCTTCTACGCGCGGCTTCGGTGCGCTTTGGGGCTTCCGTACCGCCGAGGAGCTTGCGGCGGCAGGGGCGACGGCACTTCTTTCGTATCCTACAGACCTATTAAATCATATTTAACCACGGAGGATTTTTACTATGCAAAACGCTGCAACCTATCGCGCCCGCGCAAGAGAACAGATGGGAGGAAACATCTTCGCCAACAACTGGCTGATGGCGCTCGTCATTTGTCTTCTTTGCTCGCTGGTCCTGTCTGCCGCATCGGTGGTGCTGTTTGTGGGTTCCTTTTTGATCGAGGGCATCTGTCTTTACGGTATGGCACACGCCTTTTTGTCGGTGGTGCGCGGAAAAAGAGATACCTACGAGGTGCGTGACCTCACGGTGGGCTTTGACAGCCTTGGCGATCTTTTGATCCTTTCCCTGATCAAAAACATCTTCCTCTTCCTTTGGATGCTCGTCCCCGTTGTCGGCTTTATCAAGTATTACGCTTATGCCATGACCTATTATGTCAAGTACGACCATCCCGAGTACGATTGGCGCACCGCCATCACTGAGAGCCGCCGTATGATGAACGGCCACAAGTGGCAGCTGTTTTGCCTAGAGCTGTCCTTTATCGGTTGGATGATCGTCGGCGCGCTTTGCCTTGGTGTCGGTACCCTTTGGGTCATGCCTTATATGCGCGTTGCCGAAGCCAACTTCTACGAGGACCTCAAGAAGCTTGAGGAGCCCGAGGTCGAGATCCCGCACGTCGAAGAAACCGCGGCATAAATAAAAAACCACGGCGAGAGCCGTGGTTTTCCTTTTGAAATAACCCTTCCATCAAAATCGGGAAGGGTTACTTTTTATTATAATCAGTCGAAAGACCTAAGATATAATCTGCGCTGACATTGTAATATTTGCATAGCGTTATCAAATGATGAATGGGCATTTCATTCGCCCCGCGCTCGTATCTTGCATACATCGTTTGTGATGTGCCAAGGACATCGGCTATTTGTTGCTGTGTTTTGTCATGATCCTCGCGCAAATCTCGAATGCGTTTGATGTATGTCAAATTTATCACCTCTGCTTTGATCTTATTATAACAAGTAAAAATCTTTACTATTGACATTAGTAAAGATTTGTGTTATAATGAGATATCATTCGACATCAAAGGAGGAAAAAACAAAAGATTTGCTTCCTTAGTCTTTGCTTTTGCGTTGCCGGTAGTTTGTTTCGTAACTCTATCTGTTCAGAGCGCAGGAAGCATGGCAGGTGCGGGAAACGGAGAAAACAAAAAACAGAAACGGCGGAGGAATTCGCGGAGCTGTTGTCAAAGACGGGCGGAAAAGTTTTTTCCTTCGTACAAGGCGATGCTTGCTTTCGTTCCGCGATCAAGAAAAAAGGAGAAAAATGATGTTAAAAAGAATTACTGCGCTTTTTATGCTGCTTGCACTTTGCCTTGGTATTTCGAGCTGTGCAACGGCAGGCATTCAATTCACCCTTTCAAAGGATGGTACGTATTATATTGCTTCGGGCTATGAGTCCGGCACAGAGCTGACGAAGTTGAATATCCCCGCGGAATATAAGGGCCTGCCCGTGAAAGGGCTTTCCAATCAAATGGATCACCGTCAGGTCGTCGAGGGGACTACCGCGATTTCCCTTCCTGAAGGGCTTATTTGCCTTGATGCAAACTTTTGGGCAACCGCATATTATGCCGACGAAGGCAACTGGGAAACGGTAACGGAGGATGGGGTAACCTATCGGGCACTGTATCTTAACAGCTATCTTCTTAGTGTCGAGATCGTGTCGGGTAAAAAGACGGATGGCTTCAACTCCTTCACCGTCAAGGATGGGACGAAGGGAATTGCAAGTCTGGCGTTTGCCGACGACAGCTCTGTGGCATACCGCTTGACCATTCCCTCTTCGGTTGATTTTTTGGGCTCCTCGGTCGCGGTTAATAAGACGGAGGTTGAGAAGAGGTGCAATCTTTTTGGAAGCTCAAGCAATCACAAGCGCATTACCTTTGGCGGAACCGCGGAGGAATGGAAAGAACTCACCGTAGATTTGGAAGACCAGGTCGGCGAAATGACATTCTATGAGGATCCGGCGTACGATGCGAGAGACATTCTCGCAACCGGGTACGGCATCTGGATCGTAAACTGCACGGACGGCACGTGCGTATATGACTGATTTTAACATAAGGGGAATATGAAATGAGAAAAATTGCTTTTTTGCTTAGTTGCATTATGTTGTTCGGTTGCTTCTTTTTGTTGACCTCTTGCGGAGACGAATCCGGTCTGCTTTTTGCGGAGTATGTCGAGGAGGGGAAGGTGGTTGGCTATTCGGTTACGGGACGCGGCGAGTCCACCGCAACAGATCTTGTTGTTCCCGAAACGTATAAGGGAAGGCCTGTCATGGCAATCGGCGATTCGGCGTTTTTGGAATGCGAAGCGCTCACATCCGTAACGCTTCCGGATAGCATCGTTTCCGTTGGCAACACTGCTTTCAAGAATTGTACGGCACTGAAGCGCATCAATACACCCGCATCCTTGAAAACCATTGGTATAGAGGCGTTTTTTGGATGCGAGGCACTTGAAGCCTTTGATATACCCGACGCTACCATCAAAAGCATTGGTGCGGATGCCTTTGGGGGAACGGCTTGTATTACAACCGACGAAGCTACCAAAACACAGTATGTTGATGGGTGGGCAGTCAGAATTGTAGATGCACAAAGCCTCTCTTGGAGCGATGTTGTTTATTTGCGCGATGATACGGTCGGTGTCGCAGACGGTCTTGCTGCCACGGGGTACGATATGAAAAATATTTTCTTTGAAAAGGTCGTTGTGCCCAAATCCGTTAAGCGCCTGCTGATGAACAAGGCGTTTAATTACAAGGGTATTGAATACGCCGGAACGATGGAAGAATTTAAAGAGATCGCTCCCAATTTGGGATATACAATCGTTACTTGGTCGTCTACTGTAACCTGCACGGACGGAGAGATTCGTTTTTCGAGCATGACGGCATACCCATACTAAACGCAGAGTACTATTAGATAGAAAAAGGGCTTTCGCATTGCGAAAGCCCTTCTTCGTTAAGTGATTATTTTTTTAAGCAATTCTTGACGATCTCGTGCAGCTCGGGAAGCAGCTTTTCGATCTCCTTAGCCTGCTTGATCTGGTTGCGGGCGCGGTCGAGGTTGTGACGGGGACGGTGAGTGCGGAAGTAGACGTCGCCGTTCAGGTCGTCGGTGAGGAAGCGCATGCCGCATTCCAGCGTCAAAAGAAGCGCGCTTTCGGGGAGAAGGTCGATCTCCTCCTCGGTGATGGCGTCGCCCGTCGCTTCGAGGTAGCCCTTGGTGAAGGCGGCGAACTTTGCGGTATCAAAGCCGACAAGCGAGAGGTCGGTTTCGTCCTCTGCGGCGGTAGCCGCACCCGTGCGGAGCGCGTCGCCAAAGTCGTAAAGACGGGAGCCGGGCATAACGGTATCGAGGTCGATGACCGCGAGGGGGTGTCCGTCCTCGGCATCAAAGAGGATGTTGTTGATCTTGGTATCGTTGTGGGTCACGGCGAGGGGAAGTCTGCCGTCAGCAAGACGCTCGGTTACCGTGCCGTAGAAGATGGCGTATTCCTTGAAAAATTCGATCTCTGCCACATCCTCGGCGGCTCTTCCTGCCGTATCCTTTTCGATGGCGGCGAGAAGATCCTCGTAGCGCGAGGGGGTGTCGTGGAAGTGGGGAATGACCTCGGAGAGGGTTTCGGCAGGGTAGTCGGCGAGATGGCGGCCGAACTCACCGAAGGCAAGACCTGCGAGGCGGAGCGTTTCGGGGGTCACCATATCGAAGCACTGCGAGTCCTCAATAAAGAGATACGCTCTGTAGAACTTGCCGTCAAAGGTCTTGTACATGGCGCCGTCCTTGGCGGGAACGACGGTGAGGGTGTAGCGGTCGGGATCCTTGCCGTTTGCCTTCAGCTTCTTGCCGAGGTGCTGGGTCACGCCGACGATGTTTTCCATCATGGCGACGGGGTCCTTGAAAATGTTTGTGTTGATCTCCTGCACGATGAGGCGGGGATAGGTTTCGGTAACGTAGGTCTTGTTGATATGACCGTTGCCGTACAGCTCAGGGATGATCTTAATGCCATATGCCTCTTCAACGAGGGCGAGAGTATTGTTTTCCATGGATGCTCTTCCTTTTGCTTTTTGTTTGCGGCGAAAGCCACATCTCTTTTATTATACAACAGTTTCCAAAAAAAAGAAAGGGGGAAAAGGGGTATTTTTTCAAAAAAGAGGGAAAAATACATAAAAAAACAAAAGAAGGGAAGGAAAAGGGCAATGCAACGGTTTGACAAGGAGAAATATGCGGCGTACGCGAACAAAAGAGCGGGGCGCTCCCCCGTTTTGAAAAATCTTTTGTTTGCCTTTTTGATCGGGGGCGGCATTTGCCTTCTCGGCGAAGCGCTCTTTTCGCTTTACGTGTATTTGGGGCTTGCGGAAAAAACGGCAGGTGTTACGGTCACAGTCAGCCTGATCTTCCTCTCGGCACTCTTTACCCTCCTCGGCGTCTTTGACCGTATCGCCCGTGTGGCGGGCGCGGGGACCCTTCTCCCCGTGACGGGCTTTGCAAACGCCGTCGTTTCCCCCGCGATGGACAATAAAAGCGAGGGCTTCGTCATGGGCGTCGGGGCAAAAATGTTTATCGTTGCAGGCCCTGTGCTTGTGTATGGCACGGCGGCAGGGGTTTTGCTGGGTGTGGCGCTCTACGTGGTCGGATTGTTTCAATAAAGGTGCTGTCTCGGCAAGAATAGAGAAAAAGGAACGTGGTTTTCGTTTGGAAACCAAGTTCCTTTCGCTTTTTGAAAAAAAGCGGCTTCGCATCTCTATTCTTGTGTTTTTAGCAAAGGGGCTTGTCAGATTTAGAACAGAATTTTTCGTTCTCCGAGCGTAAACGAGAAAAAACAATTGATAATTGTTTTTTCGAAGTGCTTAACTGAAATAAGAAGAAATGAAGTGAGGCTATGCCGAACGCACATTTCGACTGTATTTCAGGAAGTAAAGGCGTATATATATACGTCGAGCGAGGAAACGGAAAAGGTAAGCGAGAAAAAACAATTGATAATTGTTTTTTCGAAGTGCTTAACTAAAACAAGAAGAAATGAAGCGAGGCTGTGCCGAGTGCGCATTTCGACTATGTTTTAGGAAGCGCAACAAAAATTGATTATAACGGAGAAAACCGTAGGTTTTCAACCTTGAAATTCAAAGGCGCAAAAGTAAAGGCAGGAAACAAGCTCCTGCCTTTTGTTTATCAATTCCTTTTTTGTTTGCGGTTATGCCTAAATGTGACAGCCCATTTATTCCTCGGGGACGAAGATGAGAACATAATCTCCAACAAAGAGCGTCAAATTGGTCACGGTTTCGCCCTTGCTGTTCTCACCGACGGTGACGAGGGCGCGTCCCTTGACGTGATCTAATGTGATGTGATAGTCCGCAGAGGTGGGGGAAAATTCGTCTCTTTCCGAATAAGTACCCTTGTAGGTATCCTCGTATTTGGTATCCGTGAAGGTGAGCTTGCCGCCGCCGGCGGTCAGTGTTCCGGTAATGTGGATCTCTTCCTCACCCTTTGTGACCGAGAAAAGCTCCCAATCGTATTTTTGAATTCTCGGCGTATTGCCGCAAGCGACAAGGGAGAGGGTAACGAGAATGAAGGAGAGAAGAAGGGCAAGCGTTTTTTTCATAGCAGCCTCACTTTTGATGTATTATAGACCCATTTTAACATAAAAGCCGCGCGAAATCAAGGGGATATGCACAAAAAGCATCGAAAACGCAAAAACCTCTTGACAAACGGCGGGGGATATGCTATAATTCTTGCTATGTTAACTCTGTGTTAAAAACAGGTAAAGCCATGCCGATATGGCAGGGTATATCACATAATGCAAGGAGGACGGAAAATGTTTGATCCGTCACAAATTACATCCTTTTGGGAAATGAATCTGATCGGAACGGTGTGGGAGCTTCTTCTGCGCATCGTTGTTGCGGGTCTGTGCGGCGCTCTCATCGGTCTTGAGCGCGGCATCCGTCAAAAAGAGGCGGGCATCCGTACTCACGCGATCGTGGCAATGGGCGCAGCCCTTCTCATGATCATCTCCAAATACGCTTTCGCAGATATGGGCATGGGAGAGGCGCTCTTCCTCGGCACCAAGGGCGCTGACCCGACGCGCGTTGCTTCGCAGGCGATCACCGCCATTGCCTTCCTCGGTGCAGGTGTCATCTACCGCCACGGCAACGTCGTGAAGGGACTGACCACCGCCGCAGGCGTTTGGGCGACTGCCGCCATCGGTCTTTGCATCGGTGCGGGACTTTACACCTTGGGTGTTACGGTCGCCGTTCTCGTGCTTCTCATCAACATCTGCTTGCACAAATGGCTTGTCAGCCTTGAGTCGCTGGCGACCACCGTTTTCACCGTTACCATGAACGACACCCCCGAGGTGATGGACCGTCTGCGCTTACAGCTTGCCGACCACAAGATGCAGGTGCAAAGAATGGACGTCAAGCGCAAGGGTGACGGCATGATCAAGGCGCATATCGTGGTCCGTATTCCCAAGAACACCGCGCTCAACGACCTTCTTCTCTTCCTCAACGAGAATGAGGATGTCAAGGAGTTTTCTGTTGAGGTATAAAAAACCGCCCGAAAGGGCGGTTTTTGTTTTATAGTTTCGTCAGCTTGGCGTAGGTTGCCATCAGCTTTTTTACGGTGCCGTTATCGAAACGGATCTCGTAAAGGGTATCGGCGCCCATCGGGCGGACCGAGAGAACGGTGCCCGTGCCGAAGAGCAGATGCTTTACACGGTCGCCTGCCGAGAAGGCGGCAGCTCCCGTGCGCTTTGCTTGGGGCGCGCCCGTTGCGGCGCGGCGGGTAAATTCGCTGTTGCCGACGGAGGGTGCTTCGCGGCGCGGGGGCGATGTTTGACCCTGTGCCTGCCCGAAGGCGGGGCGCGTGGGTACCGTTTTCTCCTTTAAGGCGGGCGGGATCTCATCCGCGATAAAGCGAGAGGGACGGTGGTATTGGGTGGAGCCGTACATTAAGCGCTCGGATGCGCTTGTGACAAAGAGCTTTTCCTTTGCGCGGGTGATGGCGACGTAGGCGAGCCGTCTTTCCTCCGACATCTCCTCGGGGTTGGAGATGGAGGCGTTGCCGGGGAAGATGCCCTCCTCGGCACCGGCAAGAAAGACGATGGGGAACTCAAGTCCTTTCGCCGAGTGAATGGTCATCATGACCACCGCCTCTGCCTCCTCGTCGTACTTATCGACGTCGGACACGAGTGCTGCCTCCTCGAGGAAGCCGACGAGCGAGGGCTCTTCGGTCTTGGTTTCGTATTCGACGGCGGCGGACACAAGCTCGCCGAGGTTGTCGATATCGCTCTTCATGGCTTCGCCGCCTGCTTTAAGCATGTCGAGATAGCCCGTCTTTTCCATCACGAGCGGAATGAGCACCGAGGGACGGAGCACTTCGGCGTCAAAGCTCTCGATGAGGGCGACAAAGCTCTTCAGTTTTTCGGCGGACTTTGCAATGGCGGGATATTCGTCGGCGTGCTTCATCACCGCGAAGCAGGAGATGCCCTCCCCTTCGGCGATCGCCGCCACCGTTTCCATCGTCTTGTCGCCGATCTTGCGCTTGGGCTCGTTGACGATGCGCATAAGACGCCCGTCGTCGTTGTGATTCAAAATGAGGTAGAGATAGGCGAGGATATCCTTGATCTCCTTGCGGTCGTAGAAGCGCATGCCGCCGAGAATACGGTGGGGAACACCGCTCTTGGCGAAGGTGGTTTCCAGGTGTCGGGAGATCTCGTTGACACGGTAAAGAATGGCGAAATCGCTGTATTTTCTCTTTTGGGTGACGACGAGGCGTAAAATGGTGTCGATGATGTAGCGGCATTCGCGGTCGCCGTTCTCGGCTTGGTGAACGGTGATTTTTTCGCCCTCCTCACCGTCACACCACAATACCTTTTCGTGGCGGTCCTTGTTGCCTGCGATCACGGCGTTGGCGGCGGCGAGGATGGTTTTGGTCGAGCGGTAATTCTGCTCCAGCTTAACCACCTTGGCGTCGGGGTAGATCTTGTCGAATTGCAGGATGTTCTCGATGGTGGCACCGCGGAACTTGTAGATGCTCTGGTCGTCGTCGCCCACCACCATGATGTTGCGGTGTCCTGCCGCCAAGATGGCGCAAAGACGGAACTGCGCGGGGTTGGTGTCCTGATACTCGTCGATGCAGATGTAGGAGAATTTGCCCTGATAATAGGTGCGTACCTCCTCGTCCTTCTCAAGGAGCTTGACCGTTTTCATGATGATGTCGTCAAAGTCGAGCGCGCCGTTCTTTTCTAAGCGTGCTTGATATGCCTCGTAGATGCGGCGGATATGCTTTCCGCGCAGATCTCTTCCTTCCGTCATTTCATCGGGGGTGCGCAGATGGTCCTTTTCCTCCGAGATGGCGGACATGACCGAACGGATGGGTAAGATCTTGTCGTCGATGTTTAATTCCTTCATCACCTCGGACACAAGGCGCTTTTTGTCCTGCGTGTCGTAGATGGAGAAGCCCTCGGGAAGCCCTGCGCGGTCATGGTAGCGGCGCAAAATGCGCATACAGACGGCGTGGAAGGTGCCCGCCCAGATATCCCTTGCCGACTCCTCCTCGCCAAGGGCGGAAAGAAGACGCTCGCGGATCTCGCCCGCCGCCTTGTTGGTAAAGGTGATGGCGAGCATCGCCCAAGGGGGGCAGGCGTTGTGGATGAAGGCGGAGAGCAGAGGCTCGATCTCGCGCGCCGAGAGGGCGCACGCCATCTCCATCGTTTCAATGTCCTCCTCCGTGACGTGGGCGGGGACGTAGTCGGTTTCGTAGGCGGTGCCGTACTTGATGATGTGGGAGATGCGGTTGACAAGCACGGTGGTCTTTCCGCTTCCCGCACCCGCAAGAATGAGGAGAGGCCCCTTGGCGGTGAGCACCGCTTGACATTGCTCGGGGTTGAGCCGTTCTCCGTAATATTTTTCAAAAAGCGCTCTTTTTGCCTTCAGGTAGCGCGCTTTGCATGCGTCGGTCATAAAACATCCTCTTTTCGTGATCGGTCTTCCTTTATTGTAGCATATTTCTCTTCAAAAATCTACCCTTCCGAAAAAGAAAAAGTTTTTTATGGGAAGGGATGGAAAATTGAAAGACATCTTGACAAAAAGAAGGATTCCATATATAATTATAATGTATGAGTATATTTTGCTGATCTTTTAGAAGGAGTCAGATATGAAGTGTAAGAAATGCGGCTTTGAATGGCAGTCATACGGGGAAGCGCTTGCTTGTCCCAGCTGTGGCGGTCAAACCGTTTTAACGCAGAGTGAAAAGCAGACCTTGTGGGAAGAAGCCCACGAGGCTGAAATGATAAAGGATTACGACCTGCTTGCGAAGTGCTACTATGAGTTAGCAGAGCAGGGGGACGAGCGTGCGGCGTATTCGTATGCGGAGTGCTTATACAACGGTGTCGGTGTCAAGGCAAACGCAGAGGAATCCGTTTTCTGGTACCGTGCATCCGCAAGACGCATGTATCCTGCCGCCGCATACCGCCTTTCGGTCCTTCTTGGCGACGACACGCGCTTTGGCGACAGCAAGAAGCAGTCCTTCTTCTGGCTTCGCGTGGCGGCAGAGCTGGGTGACAGCGATGCTGCGGTCCGCTTGGCGCAGGTCTACGAGAAGGGTGACGGGGTGGACGCATCCCACCGCCATGCGCTGTTCTGGCTGATGAAGGCGGCAAAGGCGGGACACGGAGGCGCATGCCTCTCCCTCTCCAAGAGCTATTTTGACGGCAACGGGGTAGAAAAGGATCTCGCCGCCGCCCGTTACTATGCAAGACAGGCGTCCGACGCAGGTCTTCGCGGAAAGCTTGCATCCCTGCTCTTTAGCTTCGGCGACAGCAGAGAGCCTGCCGAGATCACCCTTCCCACGCGTGAAGAGGATCGCGTATCCCTCGGTAAGGAAGCAGAGGCGGCAGGAGAATATGCCATCGCCGCCAGCCTGTATTTCTATGCCGCACGCGGCGGAAACGCCGATGCGACCTACCGCCTCGGTACCTTTTATGAGGAGGGTCGCGGTGTTCCGAAGAGCCTTCCCGAGGCACGCCGCCGCTACGGCATTGCGGCACGCGCCGACCATCCCGAGGCAACCCTCCGTATTGCCCGCTTCTTAGAGAACGGCACGGGCGGTGACAAGGATCTTTCGCTGGCAAGACAGTGCTACGAAAAGCTCGAGGAAATGAACGTTGCCGAGGGTGCATATCTTCTCGGCGAGGTATACCGTCAGGGCAAGGACGTTCCCGTGGATTTCCCGCACGCCCTTCGCCACTACCGCAAGGCTGCCGCTCTTGGCTTCAAAAAGGCAGAAACGGCATTAGAAGAGCTGAAGGTGACTGCCGACGGCATTTACGAGCGCGCCGTATCGCTTGAGGAGCGCGGCGAAATGAAGGCTGCCGTCAAGGAATACCGCACCGCCGCCGAAATGGGTCATGCGGCAAGCGCGTACACCATCGGCTCTATGATCGAAAAAGAGGCAACGAAGATCGAACAGCGTAAGGAAGCCGTTTCCTTCTACCGCGTTTCCGCCGAGGGCGGACACATCGGCGGCATCTACCGCTTGGGTCTTTGCTACAGCCGCGGCTACGGCGTGGCACGCAACTATGCCAACGCAAACAGCCTGCTGACCATCGCCGCCAAGAAGAATTATGAGGGAGCTGCCGAGGAGCTTGCCGTGCTCAAGGCGAGAAAGTATCGCCGCACCGCGCGCCGCTTCTACTCCATTTCCTCGGTGCTTTACCGCAAGGGTAAGGTTGCGGAGGCGATCAAGTTCCGTAACATTGCCGCAAAGCTCGGCTCGGCACGCGCCATGTTCATGCTTGGCTGTCACCTGGAGTTCGGTGACGGCGTTGCTCCCGACAGAGCAAAGGCGAGCGCATGGTACACCCGCTCGATGGAGCTTGGCTTCGATCCCGCACGCTCCGACCTCAAGGGCGGTTTCCTGCGTGCGCGCAAGAAGCTGCTTTTGACCAAAAAGAATATCGTATAAAAGGAAGAGGTCTCCCCCTGTGGGAGACCCTCTTCGCCTAAGGTGAAACGATGGAGAATATAGAGAGAATTGCAAGCTTTTCGGTGGATCACACCACCCTTACCCCCGGCATCTACGTGTCGCGCGTGGATGGGGATGTCGTGACCTACGATCTGCGCACCCGTACCCCGAACACTCCCGATCTCATGGACAACATGACGATGCATAGCCTAGAGCATATGCTTGCCACCTACCTGCGCAACTCGGCGATCGCCAAGGACGTGCTGTATTTCGGTCCGATGGGCTGTCAGACAGGCTTTTACCTGCTTGTCCGCAACGCACAAAACGACCGCGTGCTGTCCGCCTTGAAGGATGCGCTTCGGAAAACGGTCGCCCACGAGGGGGAGATCTTCGGTTGCTCGGCGGTCGAATGCGGCAACTACCGCACCCTTTCTCTCGCCGCGGCAAAAAAAGAGGCGGAAGCGTATCTTGCCGTCCTCGAACAAAAGGAAGAATGGAGCTTTTGCTATGTGTAAGCCTTGCAAGGACATTTCCACCGTTGGCTTTATTTGCCCGATGGACTGTGAGTTAGATGCTGTCAGGCGCCTGCTTGAAAAAACGGAAACGGTGCGCTATGCGGGCATGGATTTTTATAAGGGAAGCATCGCGGGCCATAGCGCCGTTGCGGTCAAATGCGGTGTCGGCAAGGTGTTTGCCGCCATGGCGGCAGAGGCAATGATCCTCGGCTTTTCTCCCGATCTTATCATCAACACGGGGGTAGCGGGCAATCTCGCGGACGGGCTTTCGATCGGGGACGTCGTCGTTTCGTCGTCCGTCGTACAGCACGACATGGATACCTCTCCCCTCGGTGACCCCGTGGGTCTTATTTCGGGCATCAACAAGGTGTATCTTGAGAGCGACGCGGATGCGTCGGCGTTGATGTGTCGGGTGCTTGATTCGCTTGGCATCCGTTACGTGCAGGGGGTGGTTGCTTCGGGCGACCAGTTCGTCGCCACGCAGGAGAAGCGCGACTTTATCCGCCAAGCCTTTGGTGCCGCCTGCTGTGAGATGGAGGGCGCCGCTGTCGGACAGGTCTGCTATGCGTCGGGCGTGCGATTCCTCATTTTGCGTGCCCTTTCGGACGATGCAAACGGACATTCGCCCGATGATTTTCCCGCATATTGCGTGAAGGTGTCGGAAACGTCGTCGAAGGTGATTGCGGCGTTTATGAAAGCAATTCCAACATTATAAGAGTTTTTGGGGTGATAGGGGGCTTTTTGCAAAAAGCCCCCTAATTTTTATAGAAACAAGGGTCTTAACTGCTTGCCTGACAGCGCCGCTGTAAGACAGTCGGAGATGTAGGTGAAATCTGCGACGAGGGAATGCGGCTTTCTCTCGGGGTCGTCTTGGCGCATCGGCACGAAGAAGACCTGCTTGCGCAAAAGAAGCCTTGAGATGTTTTCAAGGTTCGCCGACATGGAGTCGTTGGAGGCAAGGGCGAGAAGAAGGGGTCTATCCTCTCTTAAATGCGCCTTTGCCGCCATGGTGACGGGGGTATCGGTGATGCCCTGCGCGATCTTGGCGAGGGTGTTTCCCGTGCAGGGGGCGATCACAAGGGCTTCTAACGGGGTTGTCGGTCCGAGCGGCTCGGCGTCCACGATGGTGTGAATGATCTCACGGTCGGTGAGGGCGCGTACCGCATTTGCAAACTCCTTTGCCTGCCAGAAGCGTGTGTCGGTAGAAAAGACGTTGTTTGAAAAAATGGGCAAAAGATCCGCGCCGTCCGCCCGTAAGCGCCGCATGGCGGCAAGCGAATGGGAGAGGGTGCAGAAGGAGCCGGTAAAGGCGTAGCCTATCATGGGTCAAAATCCTTTCGGGGTCATGTTTGGTTGAGATGGGTGATAAAGCGGAGAATAGAGCCTGCATACAGCTCACCCGCCGCACGCGGCGCAAAAACGCCCGGCGCACCGCGCAGGGGAAGGGTGCGCACACAGCTTCCCGTGGGTGTTTTCATTTCTGTGGGCAGTCCGCCGCCAAGGTCGTAGAGAACGGCGTCCTCGGTGACGGTGAGGAGGGAAAGATTTTCCGCAGGGGCAGGCACGGTGCCAAAGACCAGCCCTTCGGGGATATGGGAGATCTCCTTTAGCGTGTGCGCCTTGAAGCCGTCCTCGATTGCCTGCTCCTTGACCGTCCCGCGCCGCACGTAGACGGTCACCTCTGCCCCAAGCGCGCGGAGCATTTTTGCCGTTTCGCGCCCGATGCGCCCGTAGCCGAGCACCGCCGCCGTGACGCGAAAGAAGGCGCGCTCTCCCGCCCTGAGGGCGGTCGCTACCCCTGCGGCGGCGGTGAGGTAGGCGTTGCCGAGCAGAAATTCCTCGTCCCCCTCGGCATCAAAGAAGACCCGCCCTTCGCAAAAGCTCTTGGGCAAGCGCCCGCCAAAGAGGGCGGTATGGGACGAAAGAGGAAGCGAGGAGAAGGCAAGGTCGGTCATGGCGACGTGGATATCGTCACGCGTGGCGGGGTAGGGAAGCACAAGCAAGTCAAGCGGCGCGAAGAACGCCGCCGTCGGCGTTCCTTCCCCCACAAGGCTGACGGTGTGCCCTTCCTTGGTTAAGAAATCGGCGGCAACCTTCATGCGGCGGTCGCCGCCCAAGAATCCGATCTTCAAAATAAGTAATTCCTTTCGGTTGTTGACGGCAGAGCCGTCTAATACATTATATGAGCAAACAAAAAAACGGGCAAGCGATTCGCTTGCCCGAAGTTGTTTCGGTGAATTTAAGATCTCGGTTTTCCGCACTCGGCGCAGAATTTACCCTCGTTTTCTGCACCGCAGGAGCAGGTCCATTTGCCGTCATCGGGGCGCTTTGCGCCGCACTCGGAGCAGAACTTACCCGTGTTTTCCTTGCCGCAGGCGCATTTCCATGCCCCTGCGGGTGCGGGCTTGGGGCTTCCGCACTCGGAGCAGAATTTGCCCGTGTTTGCTTTTCCGCAGGCGCATTTCCAGCCGCCCTCGGCAGGTGCCTTGGGTGCTTCCGCGGCTGCCATATTGTAGAGGTTCTGTGCCGAGGCGCCGCCCGCGACGGACGCCATATTCATGCCCATAAAGCCGACCATCGCACCGCCGTCGTTGCCTGCCGCCGTCTTCATTGCTTCTGCCTGTGCGTCGACGAGCGCGGCGGCACCCATGGATGCGTTGCGGTAGACTGCCTTCTTTTGCAGCTCCTTGATCATCTCCTCATCCTCATCCGAGGCGGTGGCAGAGCCGATGCCGACAGATACGACCTCAAGACCTCTCTTTTCGGTCCATTCCTTGGAAAGCTCCTCTTTGAGAGCGTCGCGGATGGCGATGGAGTGTGCGGGGAGCATGCTGTAGCGAATGCCCTGTGCCGAGATGCGGGCAAGAGCGGGACCGAGGTGGGTGAGAAATTCGGTCTTTAATTGCGAGTCAAGCTCCTCGCGGGTGTAGTCCTCGGTCACGTTGCCCGAAACGTTGGTGTAAAAGAGCAGAGGGTTGGCAATGCGGTAGGAATAGACACCGAACAGACGGATGGCGATGTCGATGTCAAGCCCGATGGCGTGGTCGACCACGCGGAAGGGAACGGGCTCACGCGTGCCGAACTTGTTGTCCACCAGCTCCTTGGTGTTGAAGTAGTAGACTCTTTGGTCCTTGGGGGCGTCGCCGCCGAAGGTGAAGCGCTTGCCGATGGTGGCAAAGACCGCCTTGATGCCCGCACCGAGAGAGCCCTCAAAGATGCTGGGCTCGGTGGAGGTGTCGTAGATAAACTCGCCGGGCTCGGCACAGACCTCAACGATCTTGCCCTGTTCAACGATCATCATACACTGACCCTCGTTGACGGCGATCACGGCGCCGTTCGAAATGATGTTTTCCGCGCCCTTCTTGTTCGAGGAGCGACGGGAAACCTTTTTCTGTCCCTTGGTCACAAGAACATCGGCGTCAAGTGCGTCGGCGTAAAAATATTCCTTCCATTGGTCGCCAAGGGTGGTGCCTGTGGCGGTGAGTGCTGCACGGATCAATCCCATAATACATATCTCCTTTGTAAAGAATTGTTTGCAATTTATTTGCGGTTGTTATTGTTGTTGACGCGCACACGGGTGACGGTGCTGTAAAGAAAGAGGTCGCGCGATTCGGTGAGCGAAAAGCTGCCCTCCTTGACGTAGGTGTCGGCGCGTTTTTGCTTGCGGACGGTGGACATGCTTCTCTTCATAAGAAGGGTGACGGTAAGTCCGACGGCAAGCCCGATGAGAAGACAAACGACGATCTTCAAGAGGGTGTCGTCCCCCGTTTGCGCCTGCGCGCCGTCCGTAGCCGCGGCGGAAACCGTCAGCGCAGCAGAGGACAAAAGGGTAAGAAGTAAAGCAAATAATTTTTTCATTCTGTGACCTCCTTACAGCGCGAAGAACGCAACCAGCATCGCAAGCGCCGCGACAAGGGCGGTGATGCCGCCGAGAAAGGCGAAGAACTTACCGAGAGAAACGGGGAGCGAGCCCGACATCTTGCCCGTCTGTCCGTTGATGACGAAGGTATAGCTTTTGCCGCGATAGCGTGTGTTCATAAACCAAAGGGGCAAAAGGGCGTAGCGCACCTCGTTGCGCGTCATGAGGATATCCTCCGAGGTCTTGCGGACCGAAAGATAGCCGAACACGGTACGCCTGAGCGCCACATCCACGCTTGCCGCCACACGCTCACGGGCGCGCACGCCGCAGCTTTCGGCGCTGTCGTCGTATCTTTGCGCGGTGTAGCCTGCGAGTAGGGCGTCGGTGTATGGGACGGCCTCTTCAAAGCGGAAGGGCTCGACCGATTCGAGCAGGGTATTGTCTGCGGCGACCGAGGCATCGACGGGGATGCTTTCAAAGTCGAGCAGTCCGCGGCGGATCAGCTTGTAGTAGCTGGTGCGCGTGTAGCGGTAATCGCCCGCACGCCACGAGGTCTTGCGGATGGCGGAATAGGTGAAGCGAGAGTTGGTGTCGCAGTCGTAGAGCCAGAAGGGAATGTAGATTCCCTTTAAGGATTCCGTCTTGTTTTCCTTGCGGAAGAAGCGGGGCAAGAGCCACTTGCGCTTGCAGAACTTGGCAAACGCGCCCTTGGCTTCCTTTTCGGTGACGGTAAAGGGAAGCACCACGTCGGGGCGGAAGGCGCCCGAAAGACGTCCCTCGATCAGGGCGGGGTTGTCGCAGTAGGGGCAGACGGTGGATGATGTGTTGCTCTCGCAAACGATCTCGCCGCCGCAGGAGGGACAGGTATAGAGGGTGACGTCGGAATCCGACCAATCCGCCTTTCCGTCGCCGTATTTATCCCAAGAGCGCGGCGCGCTCTCGTCAAAATCCTCTTCGTCAAGAAAGGCGTCGGGCTCGATCTCGGCACCGCAGTGCGCGCACGTCAGCTTGGCGTCTGCGCCGTCGTAGGAGAGAGGTGCGCCGCAAGAGGGACATTTGAAGGTTTTGGTTTCTGTCATAGAAGCTCCTTTTTAAAATTTGAATACAAAGCTGTCGTTACAGTGTAAGAAGAAGGGCGCGGAGCGCCTCCGTGTCGGCGTGATGGGATTTTAACGTCAGGGTAGCGTTTTCGGGGCGGAAGATCTCCTCTGCCACCGCCGACAGCCGTTCTCCCGTCACGCGTGCATACGCATCGGCGCGATGACGGACGGTGGGGTAGGGAAGCCCCAAAATATATCTTTCGTACGCGCGGTTGAAGCCGAGCGCCTGTGCGTCGTCAAAGAGAAAGGCGGCGTTGTCGGTGTACGAGGCGCGCACGTAGGGAAGCGCCTCGCCTGCCTCGCGCTTTGCAAGACGGATGGCGTCCAGTGCCAAGCGGAGAGAGGGGAAAAGATTTCTTCCCGGGATCTCGTAGGAAACGCCGATCGAGCCAAGCCCTCGATAGAGGTCCATATAGCCGCGGAAGCTGTAGATCATGCCCGTCTTCTCGGAGAGGGCTTGGTGAAAGAAGCATTCCTCTCCTTCCCCGAAGAGGACGTCGTAAAGCAGGGTGAGCTCAGCGTCGGTATAGCGTGCGGTATCCACGTCAAAGGAAAGGCGCACGACCGTCTTTTCGCTCGTCTTTTGGGCGACGGTGGCGTTTCTTTGAAAATAGGCGTCGGGGAGGGGGAGATTTCCGTCCGGCGCGCCGAGCGAGAGGGGGAAATAGTCCTTGGTTTCTTCCAGCAGGGTGTCGACCGCCCCATCGGGAAATCCGCCCGAAAGATAGAAAAAGATGTTTTCCCTTGAAAACAGTCTTTCCTTTTCCTCGCGAAGGCGGGAAAGGGACAGGCGATCAAGGCCCTTGGCGGTACCCGTGATGGTACGGGAAAGGGGGTGTCCCTCTCCGTAAAGAATGCCGTCGGTGAAAAAGTCGAGCGAGGTTCTTTCGCCCTCCTCGCGGATCTCCGCCTTGACGCGCGCCCGTTCGGTGCGAAGCTCCTCCGAGGAAAGGGAGAGCGGTGCGAGAGCAAGCGAGAGAATATGTGCCGCTTCCGCAAAGTGCTCGGGTGCACCCGTGACGGTGAACTGCAAAAATTCGCGGTAGGTCACCCCCTCCACGGCAAGACCCAAGCGGTCAAGCGTTTTGTAGAGGGAGCCGCCCATATAGCGGTTGATGCTGCGGAAGACGAGATGCTCGATGAGGTGGGAGATGCCTGCGGTGTGTTCCGTTTCGTAGATCGCGCCGCCGCGCACGTAAAGCGAGAGGGCAAAGCTGTGTAAATGCTCTGTGGGAAACGCATAGACGGGAATGCCGCCCGCAGTCAGATATTCTTGTTCGGTTCTGTCAAGCATGCGTGCATTCCTTTCTTTTTATTTGTAATGGCGATAGCTCTCCATATCCATATAGCGGTTGATGAGCTGCTGGACGTTTTTCATCTCTTCCTCGGAGCTCAGGATGCCGACGAAGTTGGTGCTTTTGCCCTTGTAGATCTTCTCTATATAGGAGTCCATTTGGAAGCGGAGCGCAAAGCCCGTTTCGGTGCCGTTTTCAAGCATCGTCGGCTGACCGACCGCCGTTTCGCCCGTGATGGCACAATAGGTCATGACGGCGTGGATATATCCGCTGAGCAGATTGGGCTGATTTCCGTCGGGGGTGATCAGACTGCTCTCGGTGCAACGCACCGTTGAATCGGGGAGAAGGGTATCTCGTTTGACAAGATCGTAGACGAGTCTTCCCCAGTCGATCACGGTGACGTTGTCAAGCTCGGCGAGCTTCTCCGCAAAGGTGACGTAATCGTACGCGCCCAGCTTATCCTGATGGTTGTACCAATAGGCACCCGAGGGAATGGAGAAGATGAACTTGCAATCGGGGTTGACATCGGTAAAGAGCTTCATAAAGGACTTGATCTGTGCGATATATTCGTCCTCGGTCATACCTGCCGCCCGATTCATGTCCATAAGGCTGACGTAGTCGTAATTGCGGTCGGTGAGGTCGGCGAGATGATCGTGTCCCGCCGTGCATTCCTTGTCTGCGGTGCAGGAGCTTGAAAAGATGTCGGAGAGAGTGTGGCTGCCGAAGGACCAGTTGGTGACGTTCACCTCGGCACCGTTTTGCTTGCAAAGCTCGTAAAAATAGCCCGTATCGTTCATGCGTGCGGCTTGCTCGGTGATGCCGCCGTCGATATAGTTGACCGTCTTGCCGTAGTAGTTGAAGGAATTGCCTGCAAAGAGGATCTTCTTTCCGTCAAGGAGATCCGCCTTTTTTCCCACCGAAAGCAGCTCGGAGGTCTTTCTTCCGTGGGTGAAGGTCTTGTAGCGCGCGCCCTCACCGCAGGCACAGGAATAGCGGAAGATCGCCGCTTCATCCCGCGTGGCGTCCTTGACGAAAAATTGTGCGGTGGTTGCCTTTTCATTAAAGAGATGGACGTGCTCGGGGTCCTCCTCCTTCACAACGTCGCCCCGCCAAGCGGAAATGCCGCCAAAGGTAAAGACCTTTTCATATCCAAGGTCGGCAAGCTTTTTCGCCGCTTGGTTGCCCGCGCTTTCGCTTTCGCCGTATACGATGATGGGCAGATCCTTTGCAGGGAGCGCCTCGATCTCACCGTCCCCGACGGTATCCGCGGGGATATTGATGGCATCGGGAACATGTCCCTCCGCATACGCCTCGGGCGAGCGTGCATCGACCACGGTGCAGTCGTGCATCTCCGTCATTCTCGTGATGACGTTTTCAGAGGCGATGATGCGATAATCGCTCCCGCAGGCGGACAAAAGCGCCATAGAAGAAAGGAGCAAAAGAAGAAGTGCGAGCTTTATACGTTTCATCGTGTATCTCCCGAAGAAAATTTTGTAAGATTATATCATTTATATCATATCACAGTTTTCATGCTTTGTCAAGAAAACAAAAAAGGCACGCGCGGAAGCGCGTGCCTTTTTTAGAAGAATTATACGCAACCCTGTGCCTTCATTGCCTCAGCTACCTTGATGAAGCCTGCAATGTTTGCACCTGCGACGAGGTCGCCCTCCATACCGTATTCCTTTGCTGCTGCATAGGAAGCGGAGTAGATGTTCTTCATGATCATCTTGAGCTTTGCGTCAACCTCTTCAGCCTCCCAGCTGTAGCGCATGGAGTTCTGGGACATTTCAAGACCCGAAACGGCAACGCCGCCTGCGTTTACAGCCTTGGAGGGAGCAACGACAACGCCGTTCGCCTTAAGGAAGGCAACTGCCTCGTTGGTGGTAGGCATGTTCGCAACCTCAACGTAGTACTTAAGGCCGTTTGCGACCATAGCCTCTGCCTCCTTCATGCCAACCTCGTTCTGGGTTGCGCAGGGCATCATGATGTCAGCCTTGATGCCCCAGGGCTTTTCGCCCTTGAAGAAGGGAACGCCGAACTTGTCTGCATAATCCTCAACGCGGTTGCGGCAGGATGCGCGCATCTCAAGCATGTATGCGATCTTTTCGGGGGTGGAAACGCCGTCCTTATCGTAGATGTAGCCGTCAGGACCCGAGATGGTGAGAACCTTACCGCCAAGCTCGGTGATCTTCTGTACGGCACCCCAAGCAACGTTACCGAAGCCGGAGATGGCAAAGGTCTTGCCCTTGATGTCTTCGCCGAGGGTCTTCAGCATCTCAACGGTGTAGTAAACAGCACCGTAGCCCGTTGCCTCGGGACGGATGAGAGAGCCGCCGTAGGGACGACCCTTACCGGTAAGCACGCCGGTGAACTCGTTGCGCAGTCTTTTGTACTGACCGAAGAGGTAGCCAATCTCGCGTGCGCCGACGCCGATATCGCCTGCGGGAACGTCGGTGTCTGCACCGATGTGTCTTTCAAGCTCGGTCATGAAGGACTGGCAGAAGCGCATCACTTCAGCGTCGCTCTTGCCCTGAGGATCAAAGTCGGAGCCGCCCTTACCGCCGCCCATGGGGAGAGAGGTGAGGGAGTTCTTGAAGGTCTGCTCAAAGCCGAGGAACTTCATGATGGAAAGGTTGACGGTGGGGTGGAAGCGAAGACCGCCCTTGTAAGGACCGATGGCAGAGTTGAACTGCACGCGGTAGCCACGGTTGACCTGAACCTTGCCCTGGTCGTCGACCCACGGAACACGGAACATGATGGTGCGGTCAGGCTCGACCATACGCTCAACAACGCCGGCTGCGACAAGGTCGGGGCGCTGCTCGATGACGGGCTCAATGCTCTCAAACACCTCGGTTACGGTCTGAATGAACTCAGGCTCGCCGGGGTTTCTCTTTTTTACGCTCTCAAGAACGTCGATCAAATACTGATTTTTCATGGATGGATCCTTTCTTGTATTAAAGTACGAAAATATTATAAAACGATTTTTTTTGTTTGTCAACCCGTAGGGAAAAGTTTTTTGACATTTTATCCCTAAAATTTGCAAGGAAGAGGGCATGGCTTTTGTCGAAAAGGGAAAAAAACGGCTTTGCCTGTAAAAAAGATATTGACTTTGACAAAAATATATGTTAAAATAAGCGGTGGTGAAAAAGGACTTTTACCAAAAGTGGTTTATTCAAAACAAAAA
>SVTN01000134.1 GCA_015063765.1 Oscillospiraceae bacterium
GGCGGCGACCTTAGTTCTCCTTTGCTCCAACGTCGTTATATCCCTCTTGCGGAACGTGATCCCGAAGACGGTGCGCATTCCCGCCTACATCACTCTGATCGCCGCCTTCGTTACGGTGGTGCAGATGCTTGTCAAGGCATTCGCACCCGCCATTGACGAATCTCTCGGCATCTTTCTTCCCTTGATCGTCGTCAACTGCATCATTCTCGGCAGAGCCGAAATGTTTGCATCCAAGAATCGCGTATTGCCCTCGGCGCTCGACGCGCTCGGTATGGGCGTCGGCTTTACTGCCGCCTTGCTTCTCATGGGTATGATCCGTGAGCTTCTCGGCGCAGGAACGCTCTTCGGGCTTCCCGTCATGCCCGGCTTCTATACCCCCATCACCGTTTTTGTGCTTCCCGCAGGCGGCTTCTTCGTGTTCGGACTTCTCATCGCGCTTGCCAACAAGCTGCAGGGCGGTTACCGCGGCAAGGACTTTTCCTGCGAGGCATGCCCGTTGAAATCCGCTTGCACCAAAAAGGAAACGGAGGAAGCATGCCATGATTAAATCCTTCGTTGCCGTCTTTCTTGCGGCGATTTTGACGGAAAACTATATTCTTTCCAAATTTCTCGGCATCTGCCCCTTCCTCGGTGTTTCGAAAAAGCTTTCCACCGCCCTCGGTATGAGCCTTGCCGTCACCGTCGTTATGCTGCTTGCCACCGCCGTGACCTTCCCCCTGTATACCCTGGTGTTAATCCCCCTTGGACTCGGCTATTTGCAAACAATTGTTTTCATTTTGGTGATTGCGGCACTGGTTCAGCTGACCGAGATCGTGCTGAAAAAGTACATTCCCGCGCTCTACCGCGCGCTCGGCATCTATCTGCCCCTCATCACCACCAACTGTGCCGTGCTCGGCATCACCCTTCTCGTTTTGGAAAAGAGTGCCGCCGACGCGTCCTATACCTTCCTTCACGCCATGGTGAACGCCCTCGGTACGGGCGTCGGCTATCTTGTCGCTATGGTGCTATTCGCAGGCATCCGTGAGCGGCTTGAGGACGCCGATATCCCGAAGAGCCTCAAGGGACTTCCCATCACCCTGATCGCCGCCGCCCTCGTTGCTCTTTCCTTTGTGGGCTTCGGCGGAATCGTGGACGGACTTGTGGGAGGTGGCGTATGAATCCCATTTTGATCGCAGTTCTGCTTTTAAGCGGCATCGGGCTTCTGCTCGGTGTCGGACTTGGACTTGCCGCGCACTTTATGTCGGTTAAGGAAAATGAAACTGCCGTCCGCATCCTCTCTGAGCTTCCGGGTGCCAACTGCGGTGCCTGCGGCTTTTCGGGCTGTGCGGGATACGCAAGCGCCCTCGCGGAAAGCCCGGGGGTGAGGACCAATCTTTGCCCTGTCGGCGGTGACGAGGTTGCCGCCCGTGTTGCCGCCATCCTCGGTACGGAAGCCGCAAAAACAGAAAAGAAAACGGCGCGTGTGCGCTGTCGCGGCACGGATGCGTGCCGCGTGCGGGTTGCCGATTACGAGGGCATTTCCACCTGCCGTGCCGCCCAAGCGCTTTATAACGGCGGTTCGGGCTGTGCCTTTGGCTGTATAGGGCTTGGCGATTGCGTCGCTGTGTGTGACGAGGGAGCGATTTCCATCCGCGAGGGCGTTGCCGTAGTGGATGAAGCGCGTTGCGTTGCTTGCGGAAAATGCAAGGATGCCTGTCCGAAAAAGCTGATCACCGTCACCCCCGTCGGAGCTCCCACCGTGCTTTGCCGCAATCCCGAAAAGGGTCCCGCCACCAAGGCGGTCTGCTCTATGGGATGCCTCGGCTGCCGCCTGTGCGAAAAGGCGTGCCCCCACGGTGCCATCGTGATGGAGAACGGTGTTGCCCGTGTCAGCCGTTCGAAATGTACGGGATGCGGCGCTTGTGTCGAGGCATGCAAATTCGGCGTGATCTACTTAAAATAACCGTTCATCTTCAAAAAGCCGCCTTCGCGGCTTTTTGTTTTGCAATTTTTACAAAAGCCCTTGTAAAGCTTTTTAAAATGTGTTATACTGTTTTAGATAAAAATGATCTGCGCCCATCGCAGAGGAGGAAAATATGTTAGAACTCATTGACGTGTCCTTCGCCGTAGAGGGTGAAGAGGGCACAAAGGAGATCGTCAAGAACGTAAGCCTTACCGTAGAAGACGGCTTCGTTGCCTTGACAGGTCCCAACGGCGGCGGCAAATCCACGCTCGCCAAGCTGATCGCGGGCATCTATACCCCCACATCGGGTAAGATCTTGCTCGACGGTCTTGATATCACTCATATGTCGGTCACCGAGCGTGCCCGTGCAGGCGTTTCCTACGCTTTTCAGCAGCCTGTACGCTTTAAGGGCATCACGGTGCGCGATCTTATCAATCTTGCCGCAGGCAAGAACCTTTCGGTTGCTGAGGCGTGCGCTTATCTCTCCGAGGTCGGTCTTTGCGCGCGCGACTACATCAACCGTGAGGTCAATGCAAGCCTCTCGGGCGGCGAGCTCAAGCGCATCGAGATCGCAACCGTCCTCGCGCGCGGCACCAAGTTCACCGTGTTTGACGAGCCCGAGGCAGGCATCGACCTTTGGAGCTTCGGCAATCTCATCAACGTGTTCGAAAAGATGCACGAAAAGCAAAAGGGAACCATTCTGATCATCTCGCATCAGGAGCGCATTCTCAATATCGCAGACAAGATCGTCGTGATCGCGGGCGGACAGCTTGAAAAGATCGGCACGCGTGACGAGATCTTACCCGCGCTTCTCGGCGCCGCAGGCGGCACCTGCCGTACCCTGCTCGACAAAATTTCGTAAGGGGGTAGGGAAGATGGACGCAATACAAAAGACATTGCTTGCACAGGTCGCAGACCTGCACGAGATCCCGACAGGCGCGTACAACATCCGCGCCAACGGAAAAAGCGCGGGACGAGCCTCCTCCGAGAATATTGAGATCCGTCCCAAGACGGATGCGGACGGCATTGATATCATCATCCGTCCCGGCACGAAAAAGGAAAGCGTGCATATGCCCGTGCTTCTCAGCGAGTCGGGAATTACCGAAACCGTCTACAACGATTTCTATATCGGCGAGGGGGCAGACGTCCTCATCGTCGCAGGCTGTGGCATTCATAACGGCGGCGACAAGGAATCCCGTCACGACGGTATCCATACCTTCCATATCGCAAAAGGTGCTCGCCTGCGCTATGTGGAAAAGCATTACGGACAGGGCGACGGTGTCGGCGAAAACGTGATGAACCCCACCACCGTCATCGAGATCGACGAGGGCGGCGAGATGGAGATGGAAACGGTTCAGATCAAGGGTGTGGACTCGACCGACCGCATCACACGTGCGACCCTTGCGAAGGACGCGACCCTCACCGTTAAGGAAAACCTTATGACCCACGGAAGCCAAACGGCAAGAACCGAGTTTGAGATCAATATGAACGGTGACGGCTGCTCCGCACACGTCATCTCCCGTTCGGTCGCCAAGGACAAGTCGCACCAGCTCTTTGTTTCGCGCGTGAACGGAAACGCCCCCTGCAACGGACATACCGAGTGTGATGCCATCATCATGGACGAGGCATCGGTCAGCGCCGTTCCCGAGATCACCGCAAACGTGCCCGACGCATCCCTCATCCACGAGGCGGCGATCGGCAAGATCGCGGGAGAACAGCTGATGAAGCTGATGTCGCTCGGTCTTTCCGAAAAGGAAGCCGAGGAGCAGATCGTCAACGGCTTTTTAAAATGATCCTGGAAGGGAAGACTGCATGAAGGTTTCCGTCATTTCTCTGAATGCGAAATACGTACACCTTGCCCCTGCACCCTACGCTTTGGGTGCAGGGGCTCTTGCCTTTGCAAAGCACGCGCACGAGGTCGTTCCCGTTCCTTGGGTGGTGGGAAAGGATCGGGATGCGCTTCTTTCTCTTATTTCGGGAATGAAGCCTGATCTTGTTGCCTTTTCCGCTTATATTTGGAACATCGGGGAGATCGCGGGGCTTCTGCCGCAGGTGCGTGCGCTTTTGCCCGAGATCCCCATTCTGCTCGGCGGTCCCGAGGTGTCCTATGCCGTCGAAGAATATTTTGACCGCTTTCCCGCATGTGACTATATCCTTTCGGGCGAAGGGGAAGAGCCCTTTGCAAGGCTTCTCGACGCCCTCGAAGTGGGAAAAGACGTCGCGGGTGTCCC
>SVTN01000135.1 GCA_015063765.1 Oscillospiraceae bacterium
TAGCAAAGTCCTTTTATAGACAGCGTATTCACACGCCCTATTATATCACAAAAACCGCAGAAAATCAATCTGCGGTTTCTGTTTTTTCTGTCGGTAGGTAAAACTGTCCTTTAGAGTAACGCTCTATCGTGTTTGCTCTTTTTTTAGTTTTTAAACTGCTTTCGATAAAGCTCGGCGTAGATGCCGTCCATGGTGAGAAGTGCATCGTGACTTCCCTGCTCGGCCACCTTGCCGTCGGCAATCACGGCGATCTCGTCGGCGTTCTTTACGGTAGAAAGGCGGTGAGCGACAACAATGGTCGTTCTTCCCTTACAAAGCTCGTCAAGCGACTGCTGAATGAGCATTTCGGTGGCATTATCGAGCGCACTCGTCGCCTCGTCGAGAATGAGAATGGGCGGATTTTTGAGGAAGACGCGCGCGATGCTGAGTCGCTGCTTCTGTCCTCCCGAAAGCTTGACGCCGCGTTCACCGATCTCAGTGTCGTAGCCCCTCTCCAGCGTCATCACATAGTCGTGAATGTTGGCCTTCTTCGCCGCCTCGATCATTTCCTCCTCAGTGGCGTCGGGTCGGCCGTAGAGAATGTTATCTCGAATGCTTGCGCCGAAGAGGTAAACGTCCTGCTGCACGATTCCGATATTTTGGCGCAGCGAGGTGCGCGTCATGTGACGGATATCCTTGCCGTCCACGAGGATCTCGCCCTCCTCCACGTCGTAAAAGCGCGGAATCAGGTGACAAATGGTGGTTTTGCCGCCACCCGAAAGACCAACGAGCGCAAAGGTCTTGCCCTTCTCGATATTGAGGTCGATATTTTTGAGAACATCTTTGTCCTCCCCGTAACCGTAGGTCACGTTTCGAAATTCGATATGTCCGTCAAGACGCGCCACCTCCTCGGCCCCCTCACATTCGGCCTCGGGCGGCTCGTCCATGATCTCAAGGAAGCGGCGGAAGCCGGTCACACCGTTCTGATACTGCTCCATAAAGTTGATCATGATCATAAGGGGCGAGAGGAAAAGGTTGATTGAAACGACAAAGGTGGAATAATCGGCAAAGTTGATAAGTCCATTGTAAAGAAAGAGACCGCCCGCGATCAGAACGATCACATTAAACACGTCAGTAACAAAGGTCGTTGCCGAGTGGAACTGTCCCATGGCGCGATAGGCTTTCTTGCGCGCTCCCACGAAGGAGACGTTTCCGCGCTCAAATTTTTCTTCCTCGATCTTCTCATTGTTAAACGCTTTGGTCACGCGAACACCCGAAATACTGCTCTCAAGTGCAGCATTGATCACGGCAATGGATTTGCGGCTCTCCATAAAGGCGTCGCGCATCTTTTTGCGAAGCGTCATGGCGATGAGCAAAAGGAACGGCACGCAAGCAAATACGATCAGCGTAAGCTCCCAACGAATCGTGCAAAGATAGACGAAGGAGATCACCACCGAGATCGACGAGATCAGCAGATTTTCGGGACCGTGATGTGCCAGCTCGCTGATATCCATCAGGTCATTGGTCATACGGGACATGATCTTTCCCGTTTCGTGATCGTCAAAAAAGCGGTACGGAAGCTTTTCGATGTGACGGAACATATCGCTTCGCATCTCCGCCTGCATACGCACGCCCATCACGTGTCCGTAATACTGAATAAAATAGCTGAGGAACATACGGATCACATAGATCAACAGAAGCAGACCGCCGAAAAGAAGGATCAAACGATACTTCCGCTCGGGAATCAGGTCGTTGAGCATGCTTCTCGTAACCATCGGATATACGATGGCCGTCACCGCCAAAAGCAAGGAGGCAAGCATATCCAAAAGAAATATTGTTTTGTGAGGCTTATAGTAAGCCAAAAAACGCTTTAACATCTTTTTCTCCTTCGATGAGTTTACCTATCTATTATAATGGAATTTCTATAAAAAATCAACTGTTTTTTATATGGAATAAAGAAACATGCCAAGCCCCGCGGAGAGAAGTATCATGGCAAGGGGCGATGGCTTTTTCTTGCGTACTTTTTTGAAAACAAAGGCAACCGAAACCAAAATGCCAAAGAGGATAAGCGCGCGAACATCGGGTGCAAAGCCGCCGCGGAGCGTCGTAATTCCGAGGAGTATCCGCAAAAGCATGGTCATCGCCGTGGCGAGTATCAAAGCCACAACACAAGGGCGCACGCCGCCCAAAAAGGCCTTAACACCCTTATATTTCAAGAAGTTGCGTATCAAAGCAGAGATCAAAAGGATGATCAGAAAGGACGGGAGCACCACGCCAAGCGTAGCCAAAAGTGAGCCAAGAATACCGCCCTGCGCCGAGCCCACGAAGGTCGCCATATTGACCGCAATCGGCCCGGGCGTCGATTCGGCCACCGCCACCATATTGAGCAACTCGGATTCGGCAAGCCAACCAAACGCTAAGGTCTTTTCGCGTATCAGCGCGATCATAGCGTAGCCGCCGCCGAAGGTAAAGAGTCCGATCTCAAAGAAGGTAAGAAAGAGCTGTAAGTAGATCATTTGCTATCCTCCTTCGCTTTTCCCATGCGCTTCAAGAAATGGAGAAACACGCCGGCTGTGCCGCAAAGGAGAATATAGAAGACCGTGGAGAATTTCACGGCGAACAGCGAGCACGCAAGCATCGCGAGCAGCACGAGCGAAAACACCGTCATACTGAAGAGCGTTTTTGGAATCTGCCGAAGCATTTTCAGCCCCGCCGAAAAAATGAGATAGATCACGCACACCTGTACACCGCGGAAGGCGTATTCCACGAGCGTAAAGGACAAAAAGGCATCAAAGAAAAGCGAGATTACAAAAATGATGACAAAGGACGGAATGCAGATGGCAAGTGTGGCGACGAGCGAGCCAAGAAAGCGCAGATGCTTATAGCCGATGTAGGTTGCCGCGTTAATGGCGATGGGACCGGGCGTCGACTCGGCAATGGCCACCATATCGAGAAACTCGTCCTTGTCCATGTGTTTTTTCTTTTCCACAAACTCGTTTTCAAGGAGTGCGAGCATGGCGTAACCGCCGCCAAAGGTAAAGAACCCAATCTTGAGCATTGTCAAGAATAAACTTACGTATTTTTTCATTGTAAAGCTCCGTTAATGATTAAGAGAAAACAACATTAAAGATATGCTTGAAGTCGCTCTCCGGATCGCATCCGTCTATCGATAGAATCCTGACATTTTTCCAAATTCTTTTGCGCGATTTTCCATCAAAAAAACAGGTGCTGAAGAAAAATCTTGAAAATTATCATAATCGTGTGCTTCAGAGCCATCCGGAACTAATCCATACCAATATAGCTCCTTTTCTTTATTTTTCTTATTAGGCATTTTCCCCATCCAACACGATTGATGTTTTGGGTATCCGCTGATCAAAAAACATACCTCAAAGCACCATTTTCCCTCCAAATCAAAAGAAAATAACTTTGTGATATCTTTAAAGGAAATCATACGATTCCCATCTTTTTGATTATTTTCATTATTATATCATAAACACGCAAAAACCGCAATAACTTTGTATCAAATTTGCGCTTTGTCTTGAGAGAGGGGTTCGCTCTTGAATTTTTCAAATCATCTCAAATTAAATATTAGGATATGCTTTGAAAAATTCTTCGGTCACCGTTCACCAAACAACCATTTGGGTTGTTTGGTGAACGGCGTCCGCATTTAACCGTATTTCTCGATAGTCCCTTTATAACACTTTTCAACCAGTTGAACTACTTTCTTTGTTTTTGGAATACACGCTTTTTCCCATAAAGGAAATCTTGTTTTGAAATAAGCAATTTGGTACTCTCTCAACCAAGGTAATATCATCACATCTTTGTTAATAAATCAAGGCGTAGCCTTGTATATCATAAATGATGCATCGCCTGCGGCGATATGATGTTTTTCGCTTCGCTCAAATGATGTTGCTTCACTGCGTTTCGTAATGATACGATGTTTGCCCAATGTGCCGTCAGGCACACATCATTAGGCGAAGCCAACATCATTTGCCGCAGGCAAAAATCATTCAAAAAACGCACCTTTGTCGGTAGACAAAAGTGCGTTTTTTGTTGTGTAATAACACACTCGTTAATACAATGAACTACCGAAAGTAGCAATTGTGCATTGTCTTGACGACTTGTTTATTTAATGGCCACTATGACCACCGCAGTTATGCGTGCCGCAACCGTGGTTGCCG
>SVTN01000136.1 GCA_015063765.1 Oscillospiraceae bacterium
GCGGAATCTGTCGTTAATTAACAACAGACCCCGCAAATGTTTAAATTTTATTTCTGCTCAGGATTCTTGGAATTTGGAATTGCAACGTTTTCGTTAAAAGTGTTGCACTTCAATTGACAATTCACTAATAAAGAATTACATTTTGACGGGCTTTTCGGGGGATGCTTCGGCACGCAGACAAAGCTCGATGAGCTTCATCACCTCAAGCGTTTCGTCGGGATCAAAGCTCGGCTTGCCGTCAAGGAAGAAGCGCGCCATATCGGCGATCATCGCGGCAAAGAAGGGAGAGGCGGCAGGAGTGAAGGGGGTGACTTCCCCGTTCTCCTTCGCCATGGAGATTTGAAAGCCGAAGGCGGGCGCGTGGAGCATGGTTGCACGCTTGCCGTTTTCATAATCCACCGAGAAGAGGGTAACGGGTCCCTGCTTGCGCGCCGTCACCGAGGAAATGCCGAGCCCAAGCTTCGCCACCACCATTTCGGCTTGATGCACCATGTAATTGGCGAGGTGTCCGCCGCCCGTCGTGATCATATGGTCGGGCGCGTCGACCGCCTTCAGCTCCTCCGCGTAGCGGAGTGCCGACGAGGAGAAGAAGGGTGTATTATGCTCGCGCGCGATGCCAAAGATGCGAAGCGCCGTCGCGTAGTCGGGCGCAAAGGTCTTGTCGATATAGGTGCGCTTGCCATAGGGGAGTGCCACCTTGGCGTAATCCAGATGCCGTTCTGCATTGTCGGGAGAGAGAATGACGAGCACGTCGCTCTTTTCGCACACTTCTTCGAGGGTAGCGCACGCCTTTACGCCCTTCTCTTCGCACCACTCCTTTGTGGTCTTGCCGCCCTGCGGAGGCGCGTCAAGCTCTGCCCACGCATAGGAAACGACAAATTCTTCACCAAGCTTTTCGCTTGCTGCACGGAACCACTTGGGATAGTTGTTGGCATGCCATTCGTCAAGAAAATAATCAATAAAGCCGATCTTTACCATCTTTTTTCTCCTTAAAACGCAATTTCCTCATGCTTCTCTGCCGATGTGTAAAGGGCATCAAGCAGCTTGGCACTTTCAAGAATACGGTCGATGTGATTTTGATCGAAAGCGCCCGTCTTGCAGGACTCAAGGAACGCACGGTCCTCTTTGACGTACATATCGGGGATCTCGTATTCCTCGGTAGCAGTTTCTAAGGTCGCGCCGTCGTAGATCTCGGCAAATGCGCGGTAGTTTAAGCGCGCACCCTTCTCGTCGCCGAGGAAGTCCACGAACATCTCGGTCTTATCAAGGTTCTGTGCCCATGCGCCGTTGAAGGAAATGCTTGCCTTATCGGTGCGCACGTAGCCCGTGATAAAGTCGTCCACGTCGTTCGTACCGTTCTCTATATCCGCCGTGTCCTCCGCCCACATATACTTGTAGCGGTATTTCTTCATGTCCTTTGCCATTTCAGAATAGGCGTCACAGGTGACCGTTTTGAGCTTCGCATCGCCGAGGATGTAGAGAATGAGGTCAAAGAAGTGAATACCCCAGTCAATGAGAACGCCGCCGCCCGACTCCGCTTTGGTGGTAAAGGCGCCGCCAAGTCCTGGAATGGAGCGCGGAGAGCGGAAGGAGCAATAGACGTGGTAGATGTTGCCGAACTCGCCCGCGTCGTTCATCGCCTTTAACTTCTCCACCGTCTTGTGGTGACGGTTGCAAACGCCGATATTCAGGATCTTGCCCTGCTTTCTCGCTTCCTCTGCCATCTCGCACGAGAGGGCGTAGTTGACGGTGATGGGCTTCTCGCACATGACGTGCTTGCCCGCCTTTAAGGCTTCCATCGTGATGGTATAGTGCGCGTAGTTGGGGGTGAGCACCCAGACCGCCTCCACCTCGCTGTCCGCCAAGACCTCTTTATAATCTGCCGTGACCATTTCGATCTTGGGGAACTTTTCCTTTGCCTTTTCCGCCTTTTCGATGAGAATATCACACGCATATTTGATACGGACGTCCTCCATCTCACAAAGACCGGGGAAATGCGAGCCCGAAATTCTGCCGCATCCGATAACTGCAACGACCATGGTAAAATCTCCTTTCGGATTGGTACTTTATTTCATTTTAGCACGGATTTTCCCCCTTGTAAATGAGATTTTTACGCATAAAATTTAATATTTTTACAGATTTGCATTGACAGCACCCCGAACGCGTGCTATACTGAAAAAAAGAAACAAGGGGGGATGCCGCGTGGCGCAGAGCCGACACCGATATGAGGTCAGCTGGAACAGTCTTTCTTCGCCCGAAGCGTACGGCGACTGCCTGCTCTACCAGGTCGGACGCATCCATATGCACGGGGGCACGAAGATCTCCGAGCATACCCAGCTTGACTATTTTGAACTGACCATTGCCGCCGAGGGCAAGGGCACCGTCTATACCAACGGAAAAGCCGTCCCCATCACGGCGGGGGACGTTTACCTCTCCTTTGCGGGCGACTTCCATGCCATCGCATCGGACACGCGCGACCCCTTGAAATTTGATTTTATCACCGTGGATACCAAAAGCCCTGCGCTGCGCGCGGCGCTGGAGGGCTTGGTTGCAGAGCATCACGGCGCCGACGAAAGGCTTTTGCGGGACAAGACCTTAACGCGCACCGCCTCGCGCATCCTCGCCGAAAAAATGGATCCATCCCCCTTCGGGGAGCGGCTGCTCTCCGCCCTCATCGAGGAGCTGATCATCCTTCTTTTGCGCGGCTTTGAAGGGAAAGCGCCCACCGCCGAGCGAGAGCGGAGCGAAAAAGAGATGCTCGCCCTCCGCCTGATGCACTACATTGACAGCCACATCTATTCCATCCCGTCGCTCCGCGCGCTTGCCGAGATGACGGGCTATACCTACAACTATCTTTCCAATCTGTTTAAGGATGTGACGGGGGTGACCCTCTCACATTATTATAAGGAAAGGCGATTAGAAGCGGCGACACTCCTCTTGCGCGAGGGCTTCTCGGTCACCAAAACGGCGTCGCTGCTCGGCTACAGCTCCATCTACGCCTTTTCAAACGCCTACAAAAACCGCTACGGCACCTGCCCCTGCACAGCAAAAAACCAAAACGAAGGAGAAAAAACATGATCCATTCCGATCTGCACCTGCACAGCGAGTATTCCTACGACTCGACCCTTCCGCTTGACGACATCATTACGGCGGCAAAGGCGCGCGGCTACCGCCAATTCGGCGTGACCGACCACTTAAACCTCCCCAACCACAAATTTATCGGGTGCCTTCAGCGCTCCGCGGAGAACGTGTTGGCGGCAAAGAAGGACTGCCCAAATCTCCTGCTCGGCGTGGAGCTGACCCCCATTGAAAAGCCCTTTTACGACTATTGCGTCGCCCATCCCGAAACCGATCGGTACAACCCGCCGGGATACACGCCGCCCACGTCGGGCGTGCCCATTCCCTACCCCTACGAAATGGCAATGAGCAAGGAGGAGTTAATGTCGTACGGCGTGCAATACGCCGTGTGTGCCGCGCACGGATACATCGACACCCCCGCTCCCGACGTACATAGCATCAAGGACTGCGTGGACGCCTGGTACAGAATGCATATGTACCTTGCCGCCGACGAGCGCACCACCATCCTCGGTCACCCCTACTACCACGGGCTTTACCTTTGGTATGACGACTTTTCGGTCGTGCCCAAATCGGCGCACGAGGAGCTTGCCGCCGCCTTGAAGGAAAAGAACAAGCTGGTGGAGATGAACGTGGATATGATCCTGAACCCCCACGCGTCGGAGCGCTTCCGCCGCCAATACGCCGAGTATATGCGCTTTCTGTTTGAGTCGGGTGTCAGAGTTACCTACGGCTCGGACGCGCACAATAAATACCCCGACCTGCGCGAGGAGCTTACCCCTTATCTTGAAGCCGTCGGCTTCCGCGACGGCGACTTTTCGGAGCTGACGGAGAGCGACCTTTGGCAATAAAATATGTAAAAATCCCGAAAAGCCCAGCGCAAAAAAGGATTTTTTCCCGTTTCGCTTGACACGATTATGCAGAAAATGCTATGATAAAAGACGAAGACAAAAGAAAAGGAGCACAGCATGAGCGAGCGCTATTTGATCGGCATCGACATCGGCACAACGGGCACCAAAGCCATCCTCTTTAAAGAAGACGGCACCCCCGTCGCGCACGCCTACCGCGGATACA
>SVTN01000137.1 GCA_015063765.1 Oscillospiraceae bacterium
CGACAACGTGCGCGTAGACGTGGCGAGCGGTCATAAATACGCTCTTTGCAAGCTCCGGGCGGGTGACGACATTATAAAATACGGACAGCCCATCGGACACGCGACCTGCGACATTGACGAGGGGGCCTGACTACATACCCATAACCTCGCAACCAACCTCTCGGGCAAGCTCGAATATGACTACCAACAGTTTACATTACCGGAAACCGTCCACTCCGATCTCACCTTTATGGGCTACGAGAGAAAAAACGGCGACGTGGGTATCCGCAACGATATTTGGATCATCGTCACCGTCGGCTGTGTCAACAAGCTTGCCGAGCAGATCGCAAAAAGAACGGGTGCCAAGCACTTTCCCCACCCCTTCGGCTGCTCCCAGCTTGGCGGCGACCAGGAGATCACCCAAAAGGTGCTTGCAGGGCTGGTGAAGCACCCCAACGCAGGCGGTGTGCTCGTTTTGGGGCTCGGCTGTGAAAACAATAACATCGAGGTGTTCCAAAAGGTCCTTGGCGAATACGACGGAGAACGTATCAGATTTTTGAACGCACAGGACTGCACCGACGAGCTTGCCGAGGGCGTTGCCATCGTCGAAGAATTAAAGGCGCTCTGCGCACGTGACGAGCGTCGCCCCTTCCCCATCTCTCGCTTGCGTATCGGCTTAAAATGCGGTGGAAGTGACGCACTTTCGGGCATCACGGCGAATCCGCTCGTCGGTAGAGTATGTGACCGCCTTTCGGCGATGGGCGGCAGCTGTGTCTTGACCGAGATCCCCGAGGCATTCGGAGCGGAGCATCTGCTCATGAAGCGTTGCAAGGACAAGGCGACCTTTGATGCCCTCGTTTCTCTCATCAATGACTTTAAGGATTATTACGAGCGTCACGGACAGGTGATCTATGAAAACCCCTCACCCGGCAATAAAGCGGGCGGCATCACGACCTTAGAGGAAAAATCGCTCGGATGCGTGCAAAAAGGCGGACTCTCCCCCGTCACCGACGTGCTTCATTACGGCGACACGGTAAGACACGGCGGTCTTTCCGTGCTTGACGGTCCCGGAAACGATATCGTTGCCGTCACCAACCTCACGGCGGCAGGCGTGCATATGATCCTTTTCACAACGGGAAGAGGCACACCGCTCGGCGCTCCCGTTCCCACCGTCAAGATTGCGACCAACCGCGCGCTTGCCGAAAGAAAGCCGCATTGGATCGACTTTGATGCAAGCGGTATGCTTGCGGGCTGCGACCCGACAGACGATCTATGGGCGCTCATCCTTCGCGTTGCGGAGGGAGAAAAGACACGAAACGAACAAAACGGCTTTGAAGAAATCTCGATCTTCAAGGACGGCGTAACTCTTTAAATCAAAAAGGAGATCTTGTGATGAAATACGTAGGAAACAAGGTGGAAGACCTCAAAATTGCTTATATCGGCGGCGGCTCAAGACAGTGGGCACGCGTTTTGATGCGTGACCTTGCCCTCACCGACGACCTTTCGGGCGAGGTCCGCCTTTACGATATTGATTACGATGCCGCCCTTCTCAACGAGAAGATCGGTAACGCGGTAAGCACATACGAGGATGCGAAATCCGAATGGAAATGGAAGGCGTACAAAACGCTTGAAGAGGCGCTCACGGGTGCTGACTTCGTCTTTATCTCCATCATCCCCGGCACCTTCGACGAGATGGAAAGCGACGTGCACACCCCCGAAAAATACGGCATCTATCAGTCGGTCGGCGATACGACGGGCCCCGGCGGCATCGTGCGTGCCCTCCGCGCCATCCCGATGATCGAGAAGATCGCTCTTGCCGTCAAGGCGTGCTGTCCCGATGCTTGGGTCATCAACTACTCTAACCCCATGAGCATCTTCACCCGCACCCTCTACGCCGTATGGCCCGAGATCAAGGCGTTCGGCTGCTGCCACGAGGTCTTTGCCGTACAGAAGCTGCTTGTCCGTGCGCTGAGGGAATGCCGCGGCATTGAGGGGGTCGATCGCACCGAGATCAAAACCCGCGTCATGGGTGTCAACCACTTTACCTGGTTTACCGAAGCAAAATACAGAAACATCGACCTTTTCGAGGTGTGGGAGGAATTTCTCGCCAAGTATGAAAAGGACGGTGTGTTAGACGGCAGAGATGATAACTGGATCAACCGTCATTTCGAGTGTGCCCACAAGGTCAAATTCGATCTTTACAAAAAATTCGGCTACATCGCCGCGGCGGGCGACCGTCATTTGGCGGAGTTCTGCCCTCTCGATTGGTATCTCTCGTCGCCCGAGCGCGTCTATAATTGGAAGTTCAGCCTGACCCCCGTTTCGTGGCGCAGAAAGAACCTAGAGGAAGCCAACGCGGAAACGGTCAAGCTCGCAAACGGAGAATCGAAGCTGAAGCTCACCCCCTCGGGCGAAGAGGCGATCGATCAAATGAGAGCTCTCCTCGGGCTTCGCGACCTTGTGACCAACGTCAACCTTCCCAACCGTGGACAGATCCCGAATCTTCCGCTCGGGGTTTGCGTGGAAACCAACGCCGCATTCACGACCGACTGTGTCACCCCCGTCGCATCGGGCGACCTTCCCGCGTCCATCTATCCTCTCGTCGCGCGCGTTGCGGGTGTACAGGAAGCAACCGTCAAGGCGGGACTTGCCCGCGATCTTGACCTCGGCTTTGCCGCCTTCCTCTCCGATCCTCTGGTTCGCATCCCGCAGGAAGACGCGAAGAAGCTTTACGACGAGATGATCGACAACACAAAGCACTATTTGACCGAATATTTTAAATGATCCATCCTTGGGGCGGAGGAATTTCTCCGCCCCACTTTACAAAAAAGCACGATCTGCGCCGCCCTTTTTCCGTTTGCCGCGAAAAATGGCGACAACTTTTTTCTTTTTTTCCGCTTTTGGGGTTGACAAACCCGTTTTGTTGTGTTATAATAGTCGAGCGCAATACGGAAAGCCGCAAATATGCCGGAATGGCGGAATTGGCAGACGCCCGGGACTTAAAATCCCGTGAAACGTGAGTTTCGTACCGGTTCGACCCCGGCTTCCGGCACCATATCGCGGAGTGGAGCAGCCTGGTAGCTCGTCGGGCTCATAACCCGAAGGTCGTAGGTTCAAATCCTGCCTCCGCAACCAAAAGAACTCGGAACACCTTTCGGTGTACCGAGTTCTTTCCTTTTGGTCGCGGGGATTTGAACCTACGACCTTCGGCTCGTTATTCGTCCGCGCCTTCGGCACGGGCGAATAACTTGTAAGCGCAGAAAAAACGATTGATAATCGTTTTTTCAAGCGCTTAACTGAAATAGGAAGCATCAGCCGTGAGGCTGCGCCGAGGGGCTGAGGCGACCATATTTCAGGAAGAGCGGTCGTAGCTTTAACCAACGCGCGTTTTGACGATGTTTCAGGAAGAGCGGTCGCGGATTTAAACCTTCCATGTCACACACTAAAGCATCTTTTAATCCTTGCAAAAATCCCACAAGCCACCCAAACGGGATGATTTGTGGGATTTCTTATTATTCGGTCACGACAACCACATCAACCTCGCCGCCCGTGAGGGGAAGCAGGTTGCCCTTGATGGGCTTGCCGTCAACGCGGATCTCTTTGACCTTGACACCACCGTTTTCATAGCGGATATGATAGGTCGTACCACGGAAGCGCTTATCGATGGACGCCGTCTTCCACGAGGGGGGGAGACAAGGCTTCACGGTAAGTCCCTCCATTTCGGGAAGGAGACCGAAGACATAATTGACAAGCGCCTTCTCAAACCACTGACCTGCGGCGGTTCTCCAGCTTTGACCGGGCGTGCCGTAGCGATAGCCCGTTTGCTTGCCGAAATAGGAGTTGCACATGATATAAGGCTCGGCTCTGCCGTCAACCACAGGATTGCGGAAGGGGAGAATGGTCTTGATGCCCTCTTCCACACGGTCAGCTCTGCCCAGCATAGCATCCGCTGCGATCTTCCATGCGATGGTGTGCAGATATACACCGCCGTTTTCGTGAATACCGGGATACTTGAGGGTCATAAAACCAATGTTTTCGTCCCACTTGGTATAAGCAGGAGAGGAAATGACGGTACCGAGAGGATCGGAAAGGTACTTTTCCACGGCATCCATAGCAACCGTCTCCCTTCCCATGTGAGAAACACCGGAAAAGACTGCCCAG
>SVTN01000138.1 GCA_015063765.1 Oscillospiraceae bacterium
TCGTCGAGCTGCGTCAAAACATGATCGTTTCTAAGTTAGACGACGTAACGGGACGCCTCGACGAGCTGAAGGGTAACATGCACTTCCTCGCCACCAGTCTGCAGCAGGGTTTTTCGAGCATGCAAGGCATGATGAGCTTAAACGCCGCCAACCACGCAAGAAGCACTGCTGCGCTCGAGCAGAAAATCGGCACCTTGCAGAGCCAAAACTCGCTCTTAGCCAATCAGCTTGAGAAGGGGCTTCTGCTTAAAATCGACGTCGACTGACCATATTGATAGCTATCAAAAGACCTCCTCGGTGTATGCCGAGGAGGTCTTTATAAGACAAACCCCTTGCTCGGTGAGCAAGGGGTGCTTTCATTCCCGTCTGTATAATGATGATTTATATCAGTACCAAGCAAAACCAATATTTTCAAAAGACATAGCTCAGAACAAAACGATTTTGCAGGGCTTACCTTCTTTCTTGGCACATTCTATCATATTTTTCGTTCCGCGCGATTTGCCGTCCCAGAATACGATAACGGCATCGGCTGCCTTTGCCATCTGCATATTTCGCTTAGGTCCCGCCGCTCTTCCGTACCGTTCCCACTCTGCGGGAAAACGCTCTGTTTTAAGCCCATGCTCGTCGGCGTACCGTTCGCCAAGCGTATCCGCTCCATCGGCGCATCCGCTTACAATGATGATCTCCCACGGCTCAAGCGTTAAAAAATACGCCTCAAGCTCCGCTTTCAGCCTTGCATAATCATCAAAATTCCTGCATCCTGCCACAATGACTCTGTATTTTTTCATCCAAACCACCATTCCTTTGCGGCGTGCTATCACCATAGAATTATATTTTGCTTGTATTTTACGGGCATACCATATTCGTTCTTTAAGAATATTATAACACAAGAAGCGCGCTTTGTCAACTCATTAAGCGTATACAGAAAACGCCCATTGTGTTGGAATCGGTGATAAAATACAGATAACACATTGAGAGTTGGGAGATAACACAATGATCAAGGGATTGCCCGAGAAGCTGCAGAAGCTTCGCGCAAAATACGGCTATTCACAAAAGCAGGTAGCCGAAAAAATCAAAGTGTCGCCGTCCATCGTTTCCGGCTATGAAACAGGCGAAAGAACGCCGAGCACGGACGTTCTTCTTCAAATAGCCAACATTTACAATTGCAGCACCGATTATTTGCTTGGCAAGAGTACCGCAAGACCGCAGATCATATTAGATACCGACGGCTTGACCGACGCCCAAATTCAAGCCATTCAGAATTTGATCGTTTCTATCAAGAACAAGTAAGATTTATATAAGAAGGCATCGCCCGCCCTTGCTCATCGAGCAAGGGCGGGCGATATGATTTCATTTCAAGAATCAGTTCATGTACTTTGCGAGGAATGCGCGGCTGGCGGCAATGGACTTGAAGGGATCGCCGTCGATCCAGCGGCTGTCCTGCTCGACCACGTAATGCTTTACGCCGATCTTTTCCGCGGTAGCAAGCACCTCGTCCCAAGCGACGTTACCGTTGCCGACCTCGGTGTAGGACTGGGTCAGCTTGCCGTCTGCATCGTAGAAGGGCTCGATGTCCTTCAGGTGGAGAATGTCGATTCTGACCGCAAGCTTTTCCATCCAAACACGGATGTCCGCGCCGCCGTGCGCTACCCAGCAGGTATCCAGCACGAAGGAAACGTTTTTGGGATCGAGCTCCTCATACAGATAATCCATGATGGTCTTGCCGTCCTTGATCTTGACGAACTCGAAGGAATGGTTGTGATAGGTGAGCTTGTAGCCCTCCTTCGCGTAAACTGCGGCTGCCTTGTTGTAGTTCTCAATGAAGCGCATCAGGGCATCGTAGTCCTTTCTCGCGTCACCCGGCATACCGCCGATACCGACGTTCTTGGTGCCGAGTCTTTCGTGAAGCGCCATCGTCTCCGCGGGTGCGTTGATGATCTTGCCGTAATCGTAGTGCGTGCCGACGATGGCAACGCCGTGCTTCTTGGCAAGCTCCGCATAGCAAGGAAGCTCAACGTTCATGCCCGCGGACTGACCCTCCGTGTAGCCCATCTCGGCAAGGCGCGCGAAGGTCGCGTCCATGGACGCCTCGTCCTGCAGATGATCTCTGACGGTGTAAAGCTGAAGACCTAATTTCTTAAACATGTTCTCTCTCCGTTTCTTTTTTCGCCCCGCGCTCCCTTCGCGCGGAGGATTTGCGGAGCGCCCCTCGGCGCTCCCTTTCATAACCAATTTTAGCACACTTTTCCACAAATGTAAATGCTTTTTCGTTTTTTTCTTTGCTTTGCGGGATATTTTTTGATCGTGCATATCGGTACTGCGCGTTTCGCAGGCAAAAGGGGCTGACCCTTTACTTCTTGCCCATTTTTATGAGAAATTCCTCGCGTGAGATCAGCACTTCGCGCGGCTTCGCACCTTTCGGCGCGGAAACAATACCTTCCTCATACATTCTATCGACCAAGCGAGCCGCCTTGCCAAACCCAATTCCAAGACGGCGTTGCAACAGCGAAGTACTGATTTGCCCGCACTCCATTGCGGTCTCTAACGCATGATAAAAAAGCTCATCGACAGAATTCGCCCCGCTCTGCTCCGCGTAAGCGTTTTTCCGCAAATACTCTGTCACGCGGCGAATTTCTCTGTCATCTAAAAATGCCCCCTGCACACGCCTCGGCTCTATCGTCTTCAAGGCAGGCGAAACAACCATCATATCTCCGTCATTAAGAAGCTTTTCCGCACCACCGCCTCCAAGAACCGCGTGGGATTCCAAAGTGGAGGAGACCGCAAGGCAAATGCGCGATAGAAAGTTTGCTTTGATTATGCCCGTAATGGTGTTCGCAGTCGGTCTTTGCGTTCCGAGAATTAAATAAATACCCACTGCATGCGCTTTCGTCGCAAGAGCGGTAATAGATTGCTCTGCCGCCTCACGTGCTTGAGCCATCAGATCGTAGAGTTCGTTAATCACAACAACAATCTCAGTGAGCCTTCTTCTCTCCGGATGGCTCGCAACCGTATCGTTATATGCGGTAATGTTGCTGACCTCCGCAGCCAAAACAACGTCGTAGCGCCTGTTCATTTCGCGAACTGCCCAGTCCAGTACGCCTACCGCCCGCTGTGCATCCGTCGCAATAGGAGCAAGCAGATGCGGAATGTTTGCGTAAGGGGCAAATTCCGTATTCGCAAAATCAATCAAAAGGAGTTTGACCTCGATCGGCAGTGCCTTGTATAACAGACTGACGAGGATGGAATGAATGCAAGCGGACTTGTCTGCACCACTGGTACCCGCCACAAGCAAATTCGACATTTCCGCAAGCTCTGCGTACACAGGCTCACCGCCAACTTCTGCACCGAGACACACGGTTGTTTTCCCACGAGCACTTCGAAAGACGTCCGTATCCAACATCTCACGCAAGCGCACCGGAGACACGTTTTTATTTGGCACCTCAATTCCCACGGCACGCTTTCCGAGAATAGGAACCTCCATACGGACGGAGGGCACATTCAACCAAAAAGCAATCTCGTCCGCAAGCTTTTCAAGCCGTTCCAAGCGCACCTTTGAATCGGGGATCACCTCATAGCGCGTTATGCGGGGACCACGTGTAACGGTATCCATCATCACTTGAATACCGTGCGTCTCGAAGATTTCCGCAAGCTTTTGCGCCTTTTTTTGGACTTCTCTCTCGTACGCCTCCCAATCGCAAGACTTTCCCTCTCGCAAAAAAGAAAGGGGAGGAAAACTGTAAAAAGACGCATACTCGTCGATTCTTTCGCAATCTCCTTCCAAAAAGAAGGCCTCACCCAAGGGTAAGATCCTTTCTACGGTGTCGCTCTCTTTTGTCATCTCCACCGGATTCTTTTTTTTCGTGAAGAAGGCTTTAATTCCCTCCGCGGCATACAGTTTTTCATAAAAATCCGCTTCGTTTGCGTACCGACTTTTATAAATGGACTGTAAGCGATTCATACGCATTGCCATACCGGCGGGCAACGCCACATCCTCGAGGTAAACGAGCAAACGCTTTTTGTTTAGATCGCGTGCATAGTTTAACTCATCCTTGCAGTTTTCGGAATCCAAATAATTCGGAGAGATGAATGCTATAAAATATCCACA
>SVTN01000139.1 GCA_015063765.1 Oscillospiraceae bacterium
GGAGGAGAACGCCTGCGCGCCTGCCCACTCGTTCTGCATGATGCCGAGGAAGTTGACCATCTGGTTGCAGAGGGTCGCAAGGTGGCTTGCGGGAGCAGAGGTGATCTTGCCGGGAACGCCGCCAAGACCTTCTTGAATGAGCTGCTTGAGCGACCAACCTGCGCAATAACCGGTCAGCATGGAGAGGTCATGCAGATGGATGTCGGCATTGCGGTGTGCGTTGCCGATCTCATCGTCATAGATCTCAGAGAGCCAGTAGTTTGCGGTAACGGCGCCGGAGTTCGAAAGGATCAAGCCGCCGACCGAATAGGTAACGGTGGAGTTCTCTTTTACGCGCCAGTCGTTGATATTGAGGTAGTTGTCCACGATTGCCTTATAGTCGACCATGGTAGCGTTCAGGTTACGGATCTTCTCTCTCTGGCGGCGGTAGATGATGTATGCTTTCGCAACGTCGTCATAGCCTGCCTTGATGAGCACGGACTCGACCGAGTCCTGAATGTGCTCGACGGAAATGGTATCGTTTTCGATCTTGGGCTCAAAGGCTGCGGTGACCTTGAGGGCAAGGAAATCGATGATATCGGGATTGTACTGCTTCTGGCATGCGTCAAATGCCTGGATGATGGCACCGCTGATCTTGCTCAAATCAAAGTTGACCAGCTTGCCGTCACGCTTGATTACGTTATACATGGCGTATCTCCTCTTTTTTTATTTTTTCTTTTTCCACCCGATAAAAATACCGCGCTCGTAGCAAAGCGCGGTATCACTTTCAAGGTGTATCGTTTGCGTTGCAATTCATTATACACCATATTTAGTATTCTGTCAAGGGGTAAAACACAAAATGTTGTGATTTTTTTAAAAATGCTCAAATGCCCCGAATTGCGGCGTTTTTGACGTACAAAGCGGCTATTTTTTGCATTTTTTGCATCTCTTCCACCGAAAAAGCAGCCATTCCCGTTCCGATAAGGTCACCCGAGTCCACAAAATTTTGCAAAAAATATTTTTCGGCACCTTGTATCCAAAGACCGATCTTTTCTATATCTTGTATCTCGTGGAGTCCCTTCACTACCGTGGTACGAAATTCGTAATCGACCCCGCTTTTCATGAGAAAGTCAACGCTCTCTTCGATTGCGGCAAGCGAAAAGCGTTCGCACGCGGCGGTGGCGGCGTATTTTTCCTTGGCGTTTTTGATATCCATGGCAACGTAATCCACGATACCGCTCTCCACAAGGCTTTTGAGCTTATCGGGGAACGAGCCGTTGGTATCGAGCTTGACGGCATAGCCGAGTGCCTTAACGCGCGAAAGAAATTCCCCAACGCCGTTTTGCAAGAGCGGTTCCCCGCCCGTCAGACAAACGCCGTCCAAAACGCCCTGCCGTTTTTTCAAGACGTTGAGCACCTCGTCTTCGGTATAGGTCTCGCTGTTTTCAATATGCGTGACCAAGGACGCGTTATGGCAAAAAGGGCAACGGAAGTTACAGCCCGCCGTAAAGAGCGTAGCGGCTACCTTGCCGGGAAAATCAAGAAGCGTGAGCTTTTGAAAGCCGTGAAATACCATGTGTTTCTCCTTAAAAAAGGGCCAGCTTTAAGTTAGCCAGCCCCGTTTACGTTGAGGGGATAGGATAATCAGAATCTGTCTACCGGGAAAAGGAGCGTCAGCTGATTGACCTTGCTGCGGTAAGCCGCCTGCTGCTTCTCGCCCATGAGCTGAGAACGGATCTGCTCCTTGATCTCTGCGAAGGGGATGGGGGTAGATGCGCTTTTGCCGTTGAGGCGGATCAGGTGATAACCGAACTGCGTCTTGACGGGGCCTCTCATTTCGCCGACTTCCATGGTGAAGCAAGCTTCATCAAATTCGGGAACCATCTGTCCCTTGCCGAAATCACCGAGATTTCCGCCTTCTTTACCCGAGGGGCAGGTGCTGAAATTCTTCGCGGCATCCTCGAAGGTGATCTCGCCTGCATTGATCTTAGCAAGAAGATCGTTTGCCATTTCTTCTTCCGCAACGAGAATGTGGCTGGCGTTTACCGTTTCGCCGCTCTGGAATTTGTCGGCATTTTCATCGTAATACTTCTTAACGTCCTCGTCGCTGACCGCGATCTTGCCGAGTGTCTTTTCCATGCCGTAGTTGATCAAAAGGCGTTCTTTGACGCGGTTCATTTCCGCTTTGAAGGCTTCCTCATACTCAAAAAGGTTCTTCTTAGCTTCCGCAAGGAACAGCTTTTGCGCGATCAGCTCTTCGAGAACGACCGCCTTTCCTTGGGGATTTTCATATGCTTGTCCTCTCTGACCAAGGCTCTTGATAAAGAGATCTACGTCTTCTTCGGTAATGGGCGCACCGTTGACGGTGGCGAGTACTTTTCCGTTTGCCATTTTATTGTTTCCTTTCATGGGGCAATGTAATTATAAATATTGTAGCATAATGAAAAGGGATTTGCAAGGGTAAAAGGAGATTTTTCTGTTTTTGCATCAAAAGTTTTTGCAAAGCCAAAACAAGTCAAAAGGGGCTGGCTCATTAGTCATGAGCCACCGAAAAACGAACGAAAACGCTCGTTTTTCTGCCCTTGCAAATATTTCAAAGAAAATTTTCTCATTTTACGCCTTTGGTGGCGTAAAATGAGGGGGCTAGCTCTTAATGAGCTAGCCCCTTTAAAAGTTTTATTTCAAAAACAGAACAATGGGATTCATCGTGAAAAGCGGGGTTTCGAAAACGGTGCGGTTTTCTTCTTTCCGCATCGTGACAGGGGCGCGAGAGCCGTCCGCCATGAGCATTTCCGCACAAGAGATGGTGCTCTCGGTACAGAGCGCGATCTCTTCGATGGGATCTATGCCGAGGTTAAAGAGTGCTACGATGCGCTCGCCATCAGGGAGCAAGCCCGTTTTGAGGAAGACCTGCTCGTCACCGTCATAGTAGACGGGCAGATGCCCACTTTGCTTCAAGAGACGGACAAGGTGAGCCTTTCTCGTTTCGTTCAAGAAGGCAAATGCCTGACCGTATACGTGCGGCGTGTTGGGGGTGCCTGCAAAGCAGACCACCGTGCCGCCGAGCTCGTTTTTGTACCGCGTGACCCCGGGTGTGAGGGGGATATGCTCCACACCATCCTTGAGGTGATAGAGCATCGACTCGCACTCAACGCCGTCGGCGAGAGGGCGCAGGTGCTTCGCACCGATCTGCGTTTGCATTTTGACAGTGTCCCCATGGGCGAGTTCATACGAAGGAAGGCGTTCGTTCCAATCCTCTACCGTGACACCGAGATACTTCGAAAAGCCGCGCTCGCAAAGCTCTTTTGCAGAATCCGAAGCAAGCCACAGCGTGCCGCGGCACATGGCGAGGATCTCCTCGTCGGTGAAGGTTTCGGTTTCGCCCTCCATAGCGGCGGCACCGTCTCCTTCTGCTGAGAAATAAACAGGGATACCCATTCTCTCGAGCACGCATTTGCTCCAAGCGTTGCTCGGTGTATACCACGGCGCGTGGGTCAGACCGTAATCGGGCAAGGATGCAATCGGGATGCGCACGCCCTCATAACGGATCTTTGGTGCAAGGTCGGAGAGTGCGTTATAAAAGGGCGCGTATTTCGCTAAAATGCGACGATAGGCAAGACCGCTTTTGGGCTCGTATTTATCAAGACGGGTGATCCAATGCTTGGCACCCGATACACCCTCCAAGATAGAAGCGGTAAAGTGGGAATGCAACTGATACGCACCCGTGCTGTAGCGGTTATGGGGGCAGGTGTCGGTTTCTGCCAAGATGGTATCGATCCCTTGGCGGCGCACGTAGGTGGACGAGGTGGCACAACGGTGCGCGATATCACTGAAGCCAAGCGTGCCGACGGGGGCATAATTGCCGTTATTGATGCGGACGGTAGGAGGATTGCCCTTTCCCGCCAAGATAGCGGCGATCTCCCCGTAAAATTCAACACCCGAGCCTGTGGCACAGATAACACCGCGCACGGCGGGGTCGACCGAGTCGATACCCTCGCGGATGGCATGCGCCAGACCAACGATAGACTTTCTTTGGGTTTCCACGTACATCTCGGTGTATCGCGGTCTTTGCGGATGGAAGCGGTCGGAAAGGATGCTATACAGCTCTTCGCGGG
>SVTN01000140.1 GCA_015063765.1 Oscillospiraceae bacterium
ATATCAACGTCAACGTGCTTCGCCGCGAAACGCGGATGGTCAGATTGGGGTATGCCTCGGGATCCTCGTACGCCTTCATCAGCGTTTCGCGGCGAAGCACGTTGACGTTGATATGATGTGCTTTCTTCTTGAAGTAGCCGTCGAGGATGGAAACGAGGTTGCCAACGCGCTCTCCGTCGCTTCTTCCAAGCGCCTCAGGGGTGATGGAGAAGGTGTTGGAGATGCCGTCGCGGCAGTCGTCATAGCTGAGCTTTGCCACCGAGTTGAGGGAAGCGAGCGCGCCGTTCTCCTCGCGGTTGTGCATGGGGTTTGCTCCTGGCGCAAAGGCTTGGGTCGCATGTCTTCCGTCAGGCGTCGCACCCGTGTGCTTGCCGTACATGACGTTCGAGGTGATGGTGAGCACCGAGAGGGTATGAATGGCGTCACGGTAGGTGGGCGTCTTGCGAAGCTCGGTGATGGTCTTGTGGGTCAGCTCCTTGGCGATCATATCAACGCGGTCGTCGTCGTTGCCGAATTTGGGGAAGTCGCCCTCCGTTTCAAACTCGGTGATATAGCCGTTGGCATCACGCACGGGAGTTACCTTTGCATACTTGATGGCGCTGAAGGAATCGGCAACCACGGAAAGACCCGCAACGCCGAATGCCATGAGTCGCTCAACGAGCGTGTCATGAAGCCCCATCTGCACCTTCTCGTAGGCATATTTATCGTGCATGTAGTGAATGACGTTCATGGTGTTGACGTACAGCTTCGCAAGCCACGCAAGATAAATGTCAAAGCGTGCGACGAAGGTGTCGTAGTCCAGCGTGTCGCCTGCAAGAACGGGCATCTGCGGACCGATGTGCAAGCCGCTCGTCGTGTCGTAGCCGCCGTTGATGGCGATCAGCATCAGCTTTGCAAGATTGCATCTTGCACCGAAGAACTGCATCTGCTTGCCGAGCTTCATGGCGGAAACACAGCAGGCAATGGCGTAATCGTCACCATATATGGGACGCATCAGGTCGTCGTTTTCGTATTGGATGGAGTCGGTGTCGATCGAAACCTTGGCGCAGAACGCCTTGAAGGGGGCGGGAAGATCGTTCGACCAAAGCACCGTCAGATTGGGCTCGGGGGAAGGACCTAAGGTGTAAAGGGTGTTGAGCATGCGGTAGCTCGACTTAGTGACGAGCGTGCGCCCGTCCTCTCCCATACCGCCCACCGCCTCGGTGATCCACATGGGGTCGCCGCCGAACAGCTCGTTGTATTCGGGGGTGCGCAGGTGTCGCGCAAGACGGAGCTTGATGACAAAATCGTCGATCAGCTCCTGCGCCTTTTCCTCGGTCAGAATGCCGCGCGCGATATCTCTTTCAATGTAAATATCAAAGAAGGTGGAAACACGGCCAAGCGACATGGCGGCACCGTTTTGCTCCTTGATGGCACCAAGATAAGCAAAATAGGTCCACTGGATGGCTTCACGGGCATCCTTGGCAGGCACACCGATGTCAAAGCCGTACATTGCCGCCATCTCCTTTAAGTAGGTGAGGAAGGAGATCTGCTTGAATAATTCCTCGTCAAGGCGGATGCGGTCGCTGTCAAAGGTTCCGTCCGCAAGGGCAGCCTTGTCCTTTTGCTTTTCTTCAATGATGTGATCAAGTCCGTAGAGCGCAACACGGCGGTAGTCGCCGATGATACGTCCTCTGCCGTATGCATCGGGAAGACCCGTGATGACGTGGCACTTGCGCGCACGGCGCATCTCATCGGTATAGGCGCGGAAAACGCCGTCGTTGTGGGTCGTGCGGAAGCGGAATTCCTCCTCCACCTTGGGGCTGAGCTTATAGCCGTACGCCTCGCAGGCGTTCTTCACCATGCGCATGCCGCCAAAGGGGTTGACGGTGCGCTTTAAGGGGCGGTTGGTCTGCAAACCAACGATCAGCTCCTTCTCCTTATCTACGTATCCGGGGGAAAAGCTTGTGAGCGACGAAACGGTCGCTGTATCAATATCAAGCACGCCACCCTGCTGACGCTCGATCGCAAAAAGGGCTTCCACCTTTTTCATCATCTCGCGCGTGCGTGCGGTAGGACCTGCCAAAAAGTCACTCTCCCCCTCAAAGGCGGTGTAGTTCTTTTGGATAAAGTCGCGGACATCGATTTCCTCTTGCCATTTTCCCGCCTTGAAATCTTCCCAGTTCTTGTGTTTCATAAAGATCTCTCCTTTTCTGTCAGAATCGCCCAGACGGTCGGCTTTTTTATCCTCATGCTCCCTCGCGGTGCTCCGCGTTCCGTCAGTCGCATAAGGCTTTACGGTTTTATTATATAAAAATTTACAGCGTTTTTCGGTGACAAGGTCACGAAGTTACTGCATCAAGCGAATTAAAAACGCGTTTTCCTCAGGCAAAAGCGTTTTATCCGATGCGAGAATGCAAAGGCACAGCGTGCAAATGGCGCGCTTTCCCTCTTTGTCCAAGCTGTCCACCATATGATCGATGGCAGACCGCATCTTTTCATCCTCAAAGCGCGCGGCAAGCGAAGAAAGCTTGTCCCTCGAGAGAGAAGCGGAAAACAGCTCCTCTACAAATCTAAGCTCCTCGTCGGAAAGCGCGCCGTCCGCGCCGATGGCAGATGCAATGATTGCCGAAAGAAGCTCGTTTTCGTTTCCTTGCTTGACGCGGCGCAGGTGTGTGAGTGCTGTCGTCATATTTCTGCTCGCCTTTGCGAGAAGAGAAGCGCGGGAGAGGGCGGTATATTCTTCAAAGATCTCTTTCAGGTTCGACACAGGCACACCTCTTTTAAATTATTGTTATTATATATTTTACCATGACGGCACCCTATTGTCAATGAATTTCTCCAAAAAAGTTGCTTTTTTCTTCTGTGTGTGGTACAATGAATATAGAAAAATAAAAGGGGGAAGCCCTATGAAAAAATATGTTCTTGCATTAGATGAAGGCACGACCAGCGCACGCGCCATTTTGTTTGATAAAAACGCGTCCGTCGTGTCGGTCGCGCAAAACACCTTCCCGCAATATTACCCCGTGGCGGGCTGGGTGGAGCAAAACCCGATGGAGATTTACGCCGCCGAGTACGCCGCCCTCACCGAGTGCGTTGCCAAAAGCGGTGTCGACCCCCGTGAGATCGCCGCCGTCGGCATCACCAACCAAAGAGAAACGACGGTCGTTTGGGACAAACAGACGGGCGAGCCCGTCTATCCCGCCATCGTTTGGCAGTGCCGCCGCACGGCAGAGATCTGCGAAGCGCTGGAAAAGGCGGGGCACGGCGACTATATCGCCAAAACCACGGGACTGCGCATCGACCCCTATTTCAGCGGCACCAAGGTAAAATGGATCCTCGACCATGTCGAGGGGGCACGTGCACGCGCCGAGCGGGGCGAGCTTGCCTTCGGTACGGTGGATACCTGGCTGCTCTGGAAGCTGACGGGGGGAGAAACCTTCGCCACCGACCTTTCCAATGCCTCGCGCACCATGCTTTGCAACATCCATACGGGCGATTGGGATGACGGACTTCTTAAAATCCTCGATATTCCGCGTTCAATGCTCCCCGAGATCCGCTCCAGCAGCGAGGTGTACGGCTACCTCGACTGTATGGGTGTGAAAATTCCCATTGCAGGCATGGCGGGCGACCAGCAATCCGCCCTCTTCGGACAGGGGTGCTTCCGTGCAGGCGATGCCAAAAACACCTACGGTACAGGCTGCTTTCTGCTTGCCCATACAGGCAACCGTCCTGCCAAGAGCCGTGAAGGAATACTCACGACGCTCTGCGCCACCGAAAAGG
>SVTN01000141.1 GCA_015063765.1 Oscillospiraceae bacterium
ACGATATCGCAGGGAATGCCAAAGCGGCGGAAGGATGCGCAGTCCTCCAGCATGGTCTTTGCCCCAATTTCCTCGTTGCAGACGAAGGTAAAGCCGTAAGCAGACTTCGGGAGCATGACGGGCTTGCCCGTGACGTCGGTATAAAGACCAAGCACGCCCTTCAAGTCATGGGCGAGGAAAACGTAAAAGTCGATCACACCCTTTTCTGCATCCACCGTCAAAAGGTCCTTTTGTGCCGCACCCATATCGTATACCTGTAAATAAGTGCAGTTGACAAAAATACCCCAGCCCTCCGAGCTCATCAAGAAGGGAATCGGACCATATCCAATGTAGTCGGTCTGCCAAAGGGTAGCGCGGCGTCCGCGCTTCATAATGCCCTCGCGATTTTCGTCGCCAAGACCGTAAAGTCGCTCGCCGTCAGAAAGCGCCGTCGCAAGACGGAAGCCCTCGTTCGTATAAGGGTCACCGCAAACACCCGAAAAACGGATCGTGCGCGCGTGTCCTTCGCCCTCGAAGCGAATGGCATCCTCTTCCACCGTTACGGTGAAACGGTTGGTAGAAAGCACGCCGTTTGCAAACTTAATATTTACATTTTTTGGCTTTTCTTTGATAATGTTGTATTTGGAAAGGAGCGATTCGGAGAATTTTTCTGTCGCGCTTATGCGCACGCGAAAGCTCCCCTCGTCAAGAGCGCGAAGCTCGAACGTCTTTCCGTTTTGGTTGAAAAGAAATGCGTTTTCCATGGCGTTTTTATCCTTTCGGTATGTTGCTTTTAGTTTAGCATACCGAACAAACAATGTCAAGCAAAATTGATTTTTTTACTGTTTTTAGCCGTTTAAAACCACCTTAATTTTTGCCCAAAGCAAATAGGAGCACAGAAAAGAGTTTAGAGTTATGAGCTTGCTTCGCAAGCGTTATGATTTTGCCTTGGGCAAAAGTTATGATATGATTGCCCTTGTTACTTCAAACTGTGTTAGAGGCACATCATAACTTGGCGTAGCCATCATCACTCATAACTTGCCCGCAGGGCAATCATAGTTGTTCTCCAAGAGATAACAAAAAATGCCCAGCATACGCTGAGCGCTTTTTGCAAGTTTCGAGCAAAGGTCGAAATTATCTCTTGGAGAACTGGGTCCCCGAAGAAAAAACAGTTAATAACTGTTTTTTCAAGGAGGTAACTGAAATAAGGAGAAATGAAGCGCGGCTGTGCCAAGCGCGCATTTCGAGTATATTTCAGGAAGGACGCGCGAGCGCGATCCATTCGAGGGAAAGAAAGAAGAGAAGCAAAAAAACGCTCCGCAAAAACGGAGCGTTTTTTGTAGTACGAGCAACCAATTATCTCTTGGAGAACTGGGGTGCACGACGAGCACCTTTGAGACCGTACTTCTTTCTTTCCTTCATACGAGGATCGCGCGTCAAGAAACCAGCCTTCTTAAGAGCGGGTCTGTTCTCTGCGTCTGCAGCAACGAGCGCACGAGCGATGCCGTGACGGATCGCACCTGCCTGACCGGAAAGACCGCCGCCTGCAACGTTTGCAACAACGTCGAACTTGCCCTCGTTCTCGGAAACGCCGAAGGGCTGAGCGATGATGAGCTTGAGCGTTTCAAGACCGAAGTACTCGTCAACACTCTTGCCGTTTACGGTGATAGCACCGGTGCCGGGATAAAGGCGAACGCGAGCGACCGACTTCTTTCTTCTGCCAGTGCCGTAGAAATAAGGCTTTGCACTAGTATACATTTCTTTCGTCCTCCTTCATCAAATGATCTCAGGCTTCTGTGCCTGCTGGTTGTGGGTTTCGCCTGCGTAAACCTTCAGACGGGTGAAGGCCTTAGCGCCGAGGGTGTTGTGGGGAAGCATGCCCTTAACAGCAAGCTCCATAGCGAACTCGGGGCGCTTTTCCATCAGCTCACGGTAGCTCACAGTCTTAAGACCGGAGATGTAACCGGAGTGGTGGTAATACTTCTTCTGATCCAGCTTGTTGCCGGTCAGAACAGCCTTAGCTGCGTTGATGATGATAACGTACTCGCCGCAATCAGCGTGGGGCGTGTACTCGGGTCTGTGCTTACCGCGAAGAATGGTAGCAGCCTTAACAGCCGTCTCACCAAGCGTCTTGCCGGCAGCATCGATGACGTACCATTTGCGAGAAATGGTCTCTGCTTTTGCCATAAAAGTAGACATTTCGTTTTCCTCCGTTTTTGATTGTTCCGCGCACAAAGCACGGATCTTTTTTGACAACGCCGATATTATAGCATGCCGTTTTGGGCTTGTCAAGGGCTTTTTGAAATCTTTTTTTGTTTTTTCGGTTTTTTACAACGATATCTCTTTTTTTCTCTGTTTTTCTCTCGTTTTCTCGTTTTTTCAAATAAATGATTTTGAAAATATAATTGTAAATATTTCGTGAACGAAGAAAAACTGAGGCTTACGCAAGCTCTCTTTTTCCCGTATACAGCTCGTAATATCTGCCACCGAGGGCAAGAAGCTGCTCGTGGGTGCCGCGCTCGATGATCTCGCCGGCTTCAAGGACGAGGATCACATCGGCATTTCGAACGGTCGAAAGGCGGTGCGCGATCACAAAGGTGGTGCGATTTTTCATAAGACGGTCCATGCCGTGCTCAATGTGCCGCTCGGTACGGGTGTCGACAGAGCTGGTTGCCTCATCAAGCACCAAGATCGGCGCGCGCGAAAGCGCGGCTCTTGCAATGCTGAGCAGCTGTCTTTGACCGCCCGAAAGGTTGGCACCGTCCCCTGCAAGCAGGGTGTCGTACCCCTTTTCAAGACGCATGATAAAGCTGTGTGCCGAAGCCGTCTTGGCGGCGGCAATTACCTCTTCGTCGGTGGCATCGGGTCTGCCGTAACGGATGTTTTCCATAACCGTTCCCGTGAACAAGTGTGTGTCCTGAAGCACCATGGCAATGGAGGAACGAAGCTCGCTTCTGCGGTATTGCTTCAAGGGAACGCCGTCGATGGTGATCGATCCTTCCGCCGTGTCATAGAAGCGGGAGAGAAGGTTGGTGACGGTCGTTTTGCCAGCACCCGTCGAGCCGACGAAGGCGATCTTTTGCCCGGGATGCGCATAGAGCGAAATGTGCTTAAGAACGGTTTTGTCCGGCTTGTATCCGAAGGAAACGTCTTCAAAGATCACGTCGCCCTGCATGCCTTCCGTTCCGACAGCGTCGATGGCATCCGCTTCCTCGGGCGCCTCATCCATGACGCCGAATACACGCTCCGCACCCGCAAGGGCGGCGAAGAAGGTGGAAACCTGATGCGAGAGCATGTTGATGGGCATAGAGAACTGCCTCGAATATCCCGCAAAGACGGTGAGCGCACCGGGGGTAAAGCCGGTCGTCAGCATGAGAATGCCGCCAAGTCCCACGGTGATACCGTAGGAGATCTGCGAGGTGTTGCCCATGATGGGTCCCATCACACCGCCCCAGAACTGCGCGTGCATCTGCTTCTCTCGCAGGTCGCGGTTGAGAAGTGAAAACTCCTCGACGCAGGTCTCCTCATGTCCGAAGACCTTAACCACTCTTTGTCCTGTAATGGTCTCTTCCATATAGCCGTTGACCGCGCCGAGCGCCGCTTGCTGACCGCTGTAGTAACGGGAGGAGCGTTTGCCGATTGCACCGCCTAAGAAGAGGAAAAGGGGGATAAAGACCACCGTTACAGCGGTCAAAGCAAGGCTGGTCGTCAGCATGAAGATGAAGGTACCGACCAG
>SVTN01000142.1 GCA_015063765.1 Oscillospiraceae bacterium
TTAACAACAGACCCCGCAAATGTTTAAATTTTATTTCTGCTCAGGATTCTTGGAATTTGGAATTGCAACGTTTTCGTTAAAAGTGTTGCACTTCAATTGACAATTCACTAATGTTAATTTGTTTTTTGTAGGCATTTCGGTCGGATCACGAGGAAATAGAGCGCGGCATTGAGGAGCGCCTCCAAAACCCACGAGCCTGCCCAGCCGAGAAAGACGCCCGTCATGCCCCTGCCGATCAAGAGATAGGTGAGAAGCAGGCGCGAGAAAGAGCCGAAGGCGGTGGTGATGAGCAAGAGCTTAGCGTCAGCGACCCCGCGAAAATAGGAGTGAAAGAGGTTGTTGACGGTGTTGATCAGGACAAAGGGCAGGCACGCCGTTAAGAAGAGAATGGCGTAATCCATGGCTTCTCCCGAAAATCCTGTTGGGAAGAAGAGTCCAACGAAAAAGCGAGGGAAGAGGGCAAAGATCAAAACGAGCGGAAGGGCAAAGAGGACGGCTTGCAAAAGCCCTGCGCGAATACCCCTCACGTAGAGATGCGTTTTGCCCGCGCCCGTTGCCTGTGCCACGTAGTTGGAAATGGTCTTGGAGGAGCCTTGGTAAACCTCGGCGACTACGCTGTAAAGCTGCAAAATGACGATATACGCGGCGGAAGCGGCGTCACCGATGCTATTGATGAGCGGCAGAATGAGAAAGGACGAGATGTACATGACCAGCTGTTGAAAGCCGGGAGGGATGGCGTAGATGCCGCTTTGCTTCAGGTGAGGGAGCGAGGGACGGAAGGGGGTATTCTCTAAAACGCCAAGCTCACCAAGGCACCTGCGGATCTTGAAGAAATAAAAGACGTCCACAATAAAAGCGGCGGTGACCGAGGAGATGGCAAGCCCGAGCACCCCGAGATCAAGCACGGCGACAGCGAGAAGGTTGCCGCTGATATTGAGCGTCATAGAAAGGAGCGCCATCTTGAAGGGAAAGTCACTTGCGCCGAGGGCGTTTAAGGTACAAAGCCCGAAATCGTTGGTGACGACAAGGGCAAAGCCAAGGATGTAAACGGTAAAATATTTGGTGGCTTCGGCGCGGATGGCATCGTCCACACGCAGAAAATCAAAGATCGGCTCACGGAAGATGACAAGCAAAATGCCGATGAAGAGCATCGAGCCGAAGAGAATGAGAAAGGTCGTATACAGATTGTTTTTTAACTCCGCGTATTTCCTTGCGCCGAAGAGGGATGCGGTATAGATGCCGAGTCCCGCGTTGATGCCCCAGAAGGTGGAGTTGGTGAGAATGATCAGCTCACTCGTTGCACCGAGGGCGGCAAGCCCCGTTTCGCCGAGAAAGCGTCCCGCAATCACCGTATCGATAAGGTTGTACGCCTGTAGGAGAAATCCCGCAAAAACGAGCGGAAGGGCAAAGAAGAAAAAGGTCTTATATACGTTGCCTTGGGTCAAGTCTTTCATAGAGGTCCTTTGGGTTATCTGCTTTGCGCACGGTAAAAGTCCACACGGTCGGCAAAGCGGCGAATGGCTTTTTCCGCACGGGCAAAGTATTCTTCGGGGGAGAGATCCTTATAAAAATCCGTTTTGAAGGATTCGGACATGATGGTGCCGCGGTAGGGAGAGGCGGCAAGCTGACGGGCGGCACGCTCAAGATCGACCTTGCCGTCATAGGGAAGAATATGGTCGTCGGCGTTGTATACGGCAGAGTTGTCATGCAGGTGAAGGGCGACGGTGCGCTTGCCGAAAAGGGGCATGTATTCCCGTCCCGGCGTGAAGCACGCCTCGTGTCCCGTATCAAAGCAGAAGCCTGCCTTGGGGTAGTATTCCATCAAAAGGGCGAGGTTGCCGAGCTTGCGCTGGTTTTCAAAGGCGACCGTGACGCCAAGCTCCTCCGCGCGCGCGACGAGCGCATCAAAGCGCGCAAGTCCCACATCCCCCACTCTCGGCGGATTTTCGCCCGACGAAACGTGCACGACGATCACGGGAATTTCGTAGCGTGCGCAGTTTTCAACACCGTCCGTCAGCCGTGCGAGCATTTCGTCCCCCGCCGTTGTCGGGTGCCACATGTTATTGATGCCGTCGAAGGGGGCGTGGCAGTTATCAATGGCGATGCCCGCGGACTTTAAAAGCGCGGCTCTCTCGCGGATATGGGGGTCATTCGACATGAAAAAGGTGGCTTCAAAGCCGTGCTTTTGCATGAGGGTGATGCGGGACGCGTCGTCGACCTCAAGGCAGGTGTCAAAAATAATACCAAGTCTTTGCATGAAAAACTCCTTGCTGTAGGATAAGTCCTGTTGCCATAAGCGATATTCTTATTATATCGTGCGGATTTGCTTTTGTCAATGGGCGAAAAACAGACGGGAAAAAGGAAAAACAATAAGAAAATCCTAAAATCGGGAGAAAAAATTAAAAATAGTGCTTGCAACGATGTAAATATCGTGCTAAAATGAACATAGGAAAGCATTTGCTTCATTATAACCTGATATCAAAAAGGAGAATTTGTTATGGCAGAGAAAATCAAACTCGCGATCGTTGGTCTTGGCCGTATCGGTTGGGGCATGGTCGTTGGAGAGTTAGGTCTTTACGAGGACAAATATGAGGTCGTTGCGGTCTGCGATCTGATCGAGGATCGCCGCAACAAGGCAAAAGACAAGTATGGCTGCCCCGCATACGAGGAGTATGCAGAAATGCTGAAGCAGGAAAACATTGAGATGGTTTACATCGCGACCCGCTCTTGCGACCACTATGCACACGCAATGATGGCATGCGCGGCAGGCAAGCACGTGCTGCTTGAAAAGCCCGCCACCATTTCCTACGAGCAGGCGCTTGACCTGTTCTCTCACTTCAACAAGGAGGGCACGCCCCGCCTTTTCATCCATCAGCAGAGAAGATGGGAAGCAGCCTTCTTGAAGGTCAAGGAGGTTATCGATTCGGGTATCCTTGGCGAGGTTTACGAGGTCAACATCGAGGAAAACGGCTACCAGAACAGAGATGACTGGCAGACGCTTTCGCGCTTCGGCGGCGGTCAGCTGCTCAACTGGGGTCCCCACATCATTGACCATTCTCTCCAGCTGCTCGGCACCCCTACCGCGGACATCCAGAGCTATCTGCATTGCATCGCCGCAGGCGGCGACTGCGAGGACCATCTCCGCATCCGCTTCATCGGTGACAACAACCGCGTGGTCAACATGTCCATCAGCGGCGCAACGGCACTCAACAAGGGTCGCTCCTACGTCATTTACGGTCAAAGAGGTGCGATGACCTGCACCCACTCCAAGTATAAGCTTTGCTACATCAACCCCGAGCAGGAGTGGAAGACGGTGGTATCCAGCCCCGAAACTCCCGGTGCCGCCTTTGGCGCTTCGGGCACCTACGAGTCGGCATTCAAGCCCGAGTGGATCGAGGAGGAGGGAGATACGCCCGAAACCATCCTTCACCTGTTCTGGCCCGAGATGTACGAGTCTTTGCGTGAGGGTAAGCCCTTCCGCGTGACCGACAACGATGTGCTCGCTATCATGCGCACCATCAGCACTGTCAAGGCGCAGAATAAGAAGATTATGAGAGTTAACGATTGATTCGAGTGAATTGTCAATTGAAGTGCAACACTTTTAACGAAAACGTTGCAATTCCAAATTCCAAGAATCCTGAGCAGAAATAAAATTTAAACATTTGCGGGGTCTGTTGTTAATTAACGACAGATTCCGC
>SVTN01000143.1 GCA_015063765.1 Oscillospiraceae bacterium
GGGAGAGACCCTCTCGCTCACCCTCCACGTGAAAAACATCTGCGCAAGAGCCTACCACCTACGCTTTGAGGCATTCTTGCCCGAGGGCTGGACGGCGTGCTTTGATACCAAAAACTTGGGTCTCAGCGCCCATTGGGCAGGCAGCGATGCGGGCAAGGTCACCGTCACCGTCACCGCGGGTGAAAGGGTCGACGCTCTCAACCACGTCTATCTCATTGCAAGACCCACGGGTCTTTCTACACCCATTTTCGCGGATTTCGCCATTGAGGGCTAATAACACAGGGACTATCTCGTTTAGAAGTCAAATAAAAAGCCGATTTTCAAGTGAAAATCGGCTTTTCTGTTGTTAGAAAATCTAACTTTTCTTTTTCGTTTGTGCCTGAAAGCGCCGCCCCTATTTATACGGGGATCTTAACGACGATCTTCGCAATCTTCTCGCTCTTGCCTTCATACGCAAGACCGGGGGCATGCGCATCAAGCGGGAAGAAGACGGCAAAGGTATTGTCCGAGAGGGTGATATTCTGCACGGGGAATACGTCGGGTGTGTACAGTGCGCAATCGGGGGCATAAGGCGTATCCACCTTGCAATCCGGCTCGTAAGCCACAAGCACCGTTTCTTTACCCGAGAGCATGATCTGCACGTCGATGTACGCGCGATGCGCCTCAAAGCGCACCTCTTCGGGTGCTTTAGCGTTGCTTTCATACGCTTGCACGATGGCGTAAACGCCGTCCTCACCGTCGTATCTGCCATTCGGAGCATTGTCTGCGATCAACTGCTCGGCAAGTGCGATACCTGCCGCAAAAAGCGGATGTGCACCGTCATAGAGTGCAGCATTTTCCATTCTGTCAAAAATCATTTTTTATAAACCTTTCTTTACATTATTCACTCTTCACTCTTCACTCTTCACTCTTCACTTTCCTTCCGGCATCTCCCATCTTGCGCCAAAGATCACGCTTGGCTGTCCCTTATCGGGATGCTGATACCAAACGGTATAGAGCGAACCGTCCTTAAGCTCGACCGTTGCGGGATAACCGATATCGGGCAGCTTGCCGTCTTCGTCCAGCGTATACGCCTCCCAGCTCTCGCCGTCATCGGCACTGATGAGAGCACGGATGCCGAAAGGCTCCATGCGGTCGCCAAGCACCGAGATGAGCTTGCCCGAGGAGTGGCGCAGAATGTGCGCAGGTGCACCGATCGTTTTGCTCTCGTGAATATAGTGCAAAGGGGTAAAGGTCTTGCCGCCGTCGTAAGACTCGGTCTGTGCGACCGTAAAGACCTTTTCAGCGGTATTGTCACCGCCTCGCTCCACGCGAACGTGCACGATGATCTTGCCCGAGGGGAGCATAACGGCGTGAGGCTCGTACTCGCCAAACTTGCCTTTTCCGTCATCCGCTACGTGCGGAAGCGTTCCAAGATACGTCATCTCGCCCGTCTCGCCGTCCACCTCATAAGCGCGGATCTCATCGGGCACGGGAGGCAGAACGGGATCGGAGAAGGTTCTGCCGATATAAATGATTCTGCCGTCGTTCGCGAGCATCGGTCCGTGCGGGCAGGTGATGGGAGATTTCATAAGAGGACCCCACGAAACGCCGTTGTCGTGGCTGATGCGGAAGGTCGAACCGAGATATTTGCGCTCGTCCTCTTCCGCGTGAATGCGCTCAATATAACCGTTGATGTAGTTGCGACGGTTGTTGCCGGGCTTGAGCCAATATTCCGACCACTTTTCCTGCTGCTCGAGCGAATTATTGAAGGAAGTCACGATCACACCGGATGCTCCGTAAGCGAGAATACCGCCGTCGCGATCGTCGAGCGTCGTATCGATGATGGGGGTCGGCAAAGTCCAGCTCTTGCCCTCGTCATAGCTTAAAGACATGACCGTCTTGCCGAACGGGCAGATATGCTCCATGCGGAAGCCCGATGCCACAGCAGCCAAAACGCCGTTTCGGAGTCTTGCCACGGACGGCCATGCAAAATAGTTGTGCACCGACATCGGGTTCGACATAATGATCTTCTTATCCTCTAAAACAATCTTTTTCATTTTTGCAAACTTCCCCACATTAATTATTTATTGTTCATCCATTGCTCCGCAATGACTTTATGGTTATTAAAGCTGCTTTAACAACTTTTTTCATTCCGTCAAAGGCAATCTCCATCTCACACCGCGAATGGTCGCAGGCTCGTTTTCGTTCGGGCGTTCGTACCAAACGGTATAAAGCGAACCGTCCGAAAGCTCTGCGGTAGAGGGATATCCGATATCATTGCTGGTCGCGTCATCGGTCAGCACCATGACTTCCCAGCTCCCGCCCTCGTCCACGCTCTTCAAAACGCGCACGCCGACCGCGCCGTCACGCACGCCGACCAGCGAAAGAAGCGCGCCCGAGGAATGGCGCATGATATGCGGCGGCGAACCGAGGAAATTTTTATCCACGTCGCCCTCGTTCTCGAGAACGATCGGTGTCGGCACGGGAAAGGTCTTGCCGCCGTCTGCCGATACCGTCTGATAGATCGTGAAGCACTCATGCTCGCATTTGCGGCGCTCGGCACGGATATGCACCAGAATATCGCCGTTTGCAAGCTCGATCGCGTGCGGTTCGCAAGCGGTGATCTCGCCGTATTCGTCAAAGATGGGCGGAATGATGCCAAGGGCGGTCATACTGCCGTCGGGCAGGATCTCATAGGCGCGGATGCGGGGGTCAGCCGCCTTGCGCTTGATGTCCGCCATGGGCGTACCGATATAGATCACACGTCCGTCCTTGGTCGCGAGAGGTCCGTGCGGACAAGTGATGGGGGAATACTTTAGCTCGCCCCAGCTTTTACCGCCGTCGTCGCTCATGCGGAAGGTCGAGCCGTAAAAATCGTCGTGATTCGGATAGAAAACGTCGACGTAATCCAGATAAGCACGCACGTAAGCCTGTGCCGCCGCTTCTCTTTTTGCCTGCTCGCCTTCCATTTTCTTGAGGTTTTCCTCGCGCCAGCTCAGCCACAGCCGCTGAAATTCCACGCTGTTGTTGAACGAAGTGCAGATCACGCGGTCGTCGCCGTAAACCAAAAGCCCAAGGTCGCGGTCATCGAGCGGCGTATCGATCACAGGCGAGGGGGCAGACCACGTCTTGCCCTCGTCGCGGCTGACGGATAACACCGCCTTTCCAAAAGGACAAACGTGATCAATACGGAAGCCCGAAGCACCTGCCAAAAGCGTACCGTCGGACAGCTTTGCAATCGAAGGCCAACCGAAATAATTGTGCGCCGAATCCGCTTTTTGCATCACGACCGTGCGCTCCAAAATCTTGCATCTTTTCATATTATAAACCTTTTCACTTTTCTCTCTTCACTCTTCACTTTCCTTCCGGCATCTCCCAACGTGCGCCGTAGATGACGGCGGGCTCACCGAGGGCGGGGTGCTGATACCAAACGGTATAGAGTGTGCCGTCGGGAAGCTCGGTGGTCGCGGGATAGCCGACGTCGGCGGTATTGGGCACATCCTCGGTCAAAACGAAGGCATCCCAGCTCTTACCCTCGTCGCGGCTGATCATCATATCGATACCGATGGGCTGAATGCGCGTCGCGCAAGAAAGGATCAGCGCACCCGAGGAATGGCGGAAAAGGTGTGGCGGCGCGCCAAGCTTTTCAGGCGAGGTCTCCTTGGCACTCTGCTCGGTAAGGGTAAGAGGTGCGGGGACGGAGAAAG
>SVTN01000144.1 GCA_015063765.1 Oscillospiraceae bacterium
GCGAACGAGAGCATCGGAAAGCATCGTTTTTGGACTAAAAAGCATCAAAAAGTCAACAAAAGTAGTCAAAAAACGATGGCGTATTTGTTCGGGTACTGGAGGCCGCGAGTTCGAGTCTCGCCACTTCGACCAAGAAGAAAAGAGTCCATTCGGGCTCTTTTCTTTTTGCCTTGGTCGAAGCGGTGAATTGACTCGGACTCGTTCCGCACAGCGGAATGCGATCTTTCGCTTTTCCCTTCGCAAAAAAGCCGCAGACGGTCGTCTGCGGCTTTCTGATTTTCAAGTAATGATAAACTTCCCGACCGTTGCACGGTCAAGAAGGCGCTCAAAGCGCGGGAAAGGAATACGGTCAACGGCATTCCCTACACCCGAAAGGAGCGCTTTGATACGGTTCAAAATCTCCACCGTCTCCGAAAGGAGCGCAAGGTCGTTTCTCGTGTGACCCGTTTTCGCGATCGCTCTTTCATGCGTCTGCGCATACTTCTTGATGGCACGAATGGCGTCGTCGTACGCCTTTTGCATTTCATCCAAAACGGAAAGCGCAAAGGCTTTGTCCTCAAACTGCCGCTTTGCCGCCTCGTTGTACGCCTTTGTCGTATCGAAAGCTGCAAGCAGCGTGCGCGACGCGCGCATCATGTCGCAGATCGCCAGCATGGAACGATAGCAATTCTCTTCAAAAGCGCCCTCAGGTTTCCATGTCAGAAGGAGATCCTCCGCCTTTTGCGCCGCGGCGTAAAAGTCGATCTTACGCACGCCGTCAAGCTCGTGAAGACAGGAGTACAGCTTGCGAAATGCCTCGGGCTTGTAGAGCGCGTTGCGCATCATGCCGAAAAAGGGATCGTAGGGGGCTTCATCCTGAAGAATATGTGTTACCGCCGAATAGGGCGTCTGTCTTCCGAACAGGCGCTCTTCGATCAATTCGTCATTCACTTCCCTCTCGGAAAGCTTGCCCGACATGTAAAGACCGCCACGGGCGAACGCCGTCCACTGCCCCCACAGATTGGCACCGTAGGTGTTTTCCCAATGGGTGAAAAATCCGTTGTAGACGGAAGCGTTCTTCGCGTCCTCAAACATGGCTTCCACCTCAAAGGACTTCACGGGCATATCCTTGCGTGCTCCTAAATAGCCCTCTGCATGCTGATGACAGATAAAGTTCTCCCAGCTATTATCGCAGGGACAGGCAAGCACCGTTTCAAAGCCAAGCTCACGGAAAAACTTGGGGCTCTCGGGGCGGTGTCCGTAATAGTTCCAGTCGAAGATGGCGACTCTGCGATCAAAATACTCGCACAGCGGCTGATCCATCCAGATCATATCGTTCCAAATGGCGGGAGTAATACCCTTGTCCAACAGGTTTTTACAGATCTTCGCCAAAAATTTCGCATAGGGGATCTTGGTTTCCTCGGTCAATTCCACCTCGTCGCCGCCGATATGCATAAAGGTCGTTCCAAACGCGTCGATATATTCGCGGACGATCTGCATGGCAAAGGCTTCTGCACGCTCGTCGAGGAAATTCATCTCCATCAAATTCGGATTTTTGCCGCACAGATCGCGGAAGCGCTCCTGCCAGAAGAAATGCTCCATGTGACCCACAACGTTGGTCATGGGGAAGACAAAAATGCCTCTCTTTTTACCTTCCTCGACTGCCCATTTGGCGTCGTCCTTGGTCATGACCCCCTCGCGGATCACCCCCGGGATAGAGGCAAAGGCAAAAGCCCCCTCAAGATAGAGCCCGACGCCGTTGTAGCCAAGACGGGCGAGTCCGTCTAAAAGAAGCGAAAACTCTTCTCTGACAAAGGAACGCTGACGGGCATAGTCGCACATAAACCAGCGTCTTTCAAAGCAAACACGGTTTTCCATAAAAGCCACCTCAAAAATGTTTTGCTCCTTCATTATAACGAAACGAAAAAGCTTTGTAAAGAGGATTTTTTAAAAAAGACCTTGATCCTCATACGAAAATCAAGGTCTTAGCTTTATTTTAGGATCTTTCCTTCTCGGGTATTGCGCTCGATAAGAGCTTTAGAAAACTCCCAGAGCTTTTCCGAGCCGAGCCGTCCCGGCTCTTGACGGCGGATGACCTGTTCCATACGCACCCCGTGGGAGCGCCAATCTCTCCCCTCCGTTTTGTCGTTGAGAAGCAAGGGCTGCAGGCTGTCCATCGAGCGCACAATGTGCGCTTCGGGCGTTTCTTGCGCCTCGTATTCCTCAAAAAGGGCGCGAAGCTCATCTCTTTGATCGTCGGGTAAGAGTCCGAAAATGCGTTCCGCGGCTTTCGCTTCCCTTTCCGCTTGGGTCTTCTTTGCTTCCTCGTCATAAGCATAGGTATCGCCCGCGTCGATCTCCACCACGTCGTGAATAAGCGCCATCATCATCGCCTTTGCAAGATCGAAGGGCTCGTTGGCGTATTCACGGAGAAGATACAGCATCACCGCCATATGCCAGGCGTGCTCGGCATCGTTCTCTCTTCTTGAATAATCGGAAAGATGGGTCTGTCTTAAAATGTTCTTTTCCTTGTCAAGCTCTAAAATGAAAGCAAGCTGTCTTTCCAAACGCGCATCCATAGATCATTCGACCTCAACGATGCCGTTTTCTCTGACGGTCACGGTCATGCCGTCCTTGACGTAGGCAAGAAAGTCGTCGCCCAACGAATCAACAACGGGCATGCTGATGCCGTCCACCCAAACGTCGGCAAGCACGGCGCCTGCCGCGGCAAGTGAGTCGATATGACCCGAAAAGAGCATGCAAGCGGGATTTCTCTCCATCGCGCAAGCGCAATAAAGCACAAGACCGCCCGTGGTCGAGCCGATGGTCTGGGGCAAGCAAAGCGCCTTTCCGATCAGCGGCTTTCCGTGCAGCTCGGCATTGTTCTGGTCGCCGCACTTGACTTCCTTATCGCCAAACTGGAGTGCCATCTGGAAGGAAGCAAGCGTATTAAAGCCCTGTGTGGTAACGACTGCCTCGGCAGTCACCGTTCCGGGGGTGATCACTCTACCTTGAAACTCTCTCATCTTACTTTCCTCCCTTCGTGATCATCAAAAGAATTTCCGCATCGGTATAATATCTCGCGCTCGTATAGGTGCGAAGCTTGTTCGACGAGGTGATGACGGGCATCTTCTTGCAAAGCGGGTTGTTCATGTACATGAGAGGACAGATATACGAGGTGATAACACCCGTGTCGCGCAGGCGCGCGGCATATTCCGTCTTTTCAAATTCCTCAAGCACGCCGGGCGCGGCAGTAAGAACGGTGGGGATGCACACCTTTTTCTTGCCGCTTTCTTGCAAGCCGGCAACGATCTTTTCGGTCCAATCGATCAGCTGTGCCTTCGAGAGGTGAGGACAGCCGACAAAGCAAAGCTTCGGCTTTGCGTCGGGATTTTTCCAAATAACGGGGTATTCGCGCTGGACTCTTTCAAGCTCTGCGTCGTCGATGACGTATTCCTTCGCGCCCTCCGCGATCAAGGCTTCGCCAAGCTCCTTTGCTTCGGGGGTGAGGTTTGCGATGTGATAAAGTCCGACAGCACCGTTGGAGGCGGTGGCCGCACCGAAGTCCTTTAAGTAGGAGCAAGCGGCGTCATTCAGCTCGTCGCCGATCCACTTATCAAGCCCTATAACGTAGGGAACGTCCTCCATTACCTTCATACCGATGGCAGAGCCGAGCAGC
>SVTN01000007.1 GCA_015063765.1 Oscillospiraceae bacterium
CTTCGGGCAGGATCGGTGTACCATAGGTAGTTGAGCAAAGGTTTACATCTGTTTGTCGGCACAAAATGTTATCGTCAAAGGTCACACGGAAATCTCCGCCGCCCTTATCGTAGTAGGCTTCTCGCTCGTAGGAAAGGAAAACGCTCGGATTTAGTTTTCCGTAAAGATCAATAAAATAATCGATTTCACGGGAGATCTGCGTGTTCACGGGACACGGATTTTCACGGCATACCCACGCCATAGCATCTACTTCGCACAGCGGAAGTCTGCGCTTGTATACCACCTTTTGATATTTCTTTTTCAGTTCCACGAATACCGTGCTGTCGGCGGTTGCTTGGGAATAACTTCTTATTCGTATTTTTTCCTTATAGGCAGGTTTCTCGATCGAACGCCTGATGAGTCGGTAATTGTCGGTATCAAAGTAGATATTTCGTATCGTCGTTCTGCCATACTTATCAAGCTGCATATGAGGCGACATCGCTTCAAGTATTTTCTCTTTCTGTTCGAGCGTGAGCATATATTTTAGTTCGTACCGCTTGAACACAGTTTGAAACGCCATACGAAATCCTCCTTTTCCCATTTTATAAGAGGATTATATCACGGCTCGCTAAAAACAGGCTAAAGACAAAAAACCTTTCCAAAATATTGTAAAATAATAACGGTAATAAATTACACTATTCACACAACATTTTGAAAGGTTAAAAACATGAAAAAAATCTACACAGAGGAACAAAAATGTACTATTTTACAACGAAATTGGTCCGGCGAATCGGTAGCCAGCATATCTGCCGATACAGGGGTGGCAAAGCAACCCGCTTCACAAACCAAAGGTGCGCTTCATTTTCCGGGTGGCGCCTCCAAACCACGAAAAAAGCACCCCTTTTGGGGTGCTCGTGGTTTGGAGGCGCCACCCGGAATCGGACCGGGGAATAAAGGTTTTGCAGACCTCTGCCTTACCGCTTGGCTATGGCGCCATATTTGATTTTTTGGAAAAAATCACGGGCTTGTGAAACAAGCCCGTGACGGTTGGAGCGGATTACGGGGCTCGAACCCGCCACCTCGACCTTGGCAAGGTCGCGCTCTACCAAATGAGCTAAATCCGCATAGAAGCGGCTCCATATTAAGTCGCCGCTGGTGCCTCCGGTCGGAATCGAACCAACGACACGAGGATTTTCAGTCCTCTGCTCTACCAACTGAGCTACAGAGGCGTGTGTAAATGGCGACCCGGATGGGGCTCGAACCCACGACCTCCAGCGTGACAGGCTGGCGCTCTAACCAACTGAGCTACCGGGCCACAGTTACAACGTGCGCTTTCGCGCTGGTGGGAACAACAGGGCTCGAACCTATGACCCTCTGCTTGTAAGGCAGATGCTCTCCCAACTGAGCTATGCTCCCATACCTCGCCGGGATCCTGTGCATCTCTCAGCGACGGCTAATATTATATCAAACAAATTCGGATTTGTCAACCCCTTTTTTCAAATTTTTTTATATTTTTTTGAATGCATGAAAAAACGCCCGAAATACGGGCGTTTTTTGTCTTTTTATCGGTCCTTGAAGATGCTAAGACCGTTTTCCTTGAAGAATTCCACGCAATATCGCACGTCGTCGGGAGAATTTGCTTGAAACTCGCCCAGCGCGTCGTCGTCCAAAGCATCAATGATCAACATCTTCTCACGCAAGCACTCGCTGTAAGCTCGCCTTGACGGCATCGTGCACAGCTCCATGACCGTGCTTGCCGAAAGCCAAACAAGCGAGAACACCATCACACCGCAGAAGAGTCGCTTCACCTGCAAAGAAAAATCCGTCTGCGTCAGCACGTCATACGCCATGAAGATCAGCCCGACAAGTCCGATCGCGCTCTCCACCACATAGCGAGAGGACGTCATGGTGGCAACACCGTAGCTGCCTACGCGTCCAACCGCGATCACCGCGCCCGTGAGGAAGGCGTAAAGAACGCAGATGAGGGGAAAAAGATTTTTGCCGTCCTTATGCAGGCGTATATAATAAAAGGTAACCCAAACCGTAAAGGCGAGCAAAAGAAGCCCCACGGCGGTAACAATGCCAAGCCCCAGAAAATCCGACACCGTCTGATGCACGGCCATAGAGCCCCAAAAGCAAACAATTCCTTGCAAAATGGAGAAGATCTGCTGTAAGACTCCCGTGGGAACGGCGGCTTCGGCGCGGGCGCGGAAGAGGATATAATACACGACGGCGCCCGCAAGGGAAAGAACAAACCAAAGAAAAGCAGGAGCGAGGAAGCGCACAAGCGCACGCCGTTTGCACCACAGCCCCCAAAGGATAGCAAGACCGATAGCAACGAGATGCCCGACAAAATACGCCGCGCTGACAAAAAGCGTCAAGAAGCAGCAATACGCGCCAAGGCAAGCGCCATATAAAAGATTTTTGGCGGTGCTTCTCTCTTCCAATTTTCCGACAAAGCGTTCCGTCAGCAAAAAGGAAAGGTAAAAGAGCGTGACGCGGCAGGCAGAAGCCAAGGAAAAGGGCTCAAGCAGGATCTCCCACTGACAAAGATTCAAGACGGAAAGTCCGACGGAGGCGGCGCAAATTCCAAACACAACGGAAATTTTCTCTTTTGGGAAGCGACGCACAAAAAGCACCATCAAGCCACCCGCCATCAAAACGCGCAAAATCATGCCGCCGACGACAAGGGGAAGAACGTCAAAGCGAAAGAGCTTCAACACCCCGAAATTGATCATCATGCAAAGCGGCTGAATGTGCTGTCCTGCGTCCGACCGAAACCAATCGGCAAGGGTCACCGTGCCGTCAAGCACCTGCTCTCCGTAAATGGCGATCCATTTCCAATAGTCCATGATCGGCACCCGCATTCCGCCAACCAAAACGTCTAAAGCATGTAAAATCGCCAAAAGAAGGAAGGCGGCTGAAATATAAATATATCCCTTCTTCTTTGGGTAAAGGCTGATCATACGGTTCCTCCGAAAGGAAGCTTATTTGGTTTCACGGAAAATGCTAAGGCCATTTTCCTTAAAGAATTCCACGCAATACCGAATGTCGTCGGGGCTGTTCGCCTGGAAGGAAGCGAGATCCTCGTCCGCAAGCGTATCAATGATAAGCATTTTGTCGCGGATGTCCTCGTTGTATATTTTTCTGTAAATGGCGGTATCACTTTCCGTCTTCGCCGCATGCATAAGAAGAACGAGCGAAAGGATAGCAAAAGCATACGCACCGCAACGGAACAGCACAGATGCCCTGTTTTTCAAAAAGACGTCGTAGGTCATCCAAGCCGTACCGAAAAGCCCGATGGTGCTCTCCACCACGTAACGGGAGGATGTCATCGTGTCGGCGCCGAACACGGTAGCGCGACCGAAGGAGATCACCACCGAAATGATCAGGGCATAAAGCACGCAGATGAGAGGAAAGGTGTTCTTCCCATCCTTGTTTTTCCGCATATAACAAACCGTAACGATGATGATGTATTGCAGCAAAAGAAGTCCGATCATGACCGCCGCTGCCGTACCAAGTGCGTTTGAGATGTTTTGATGCACAAACACCGAGCCCCAGAAGCAGCAAACGCCCTCTGCAAGCAGAATAAGCAATTCGAAAAAGGTGGGCTCTGCCGTAGCATACCCGGCGCGTCCGCTGACGATGGCGTAATATACGATAGCACCCGCAAGGGAGAGCGTGCCCCAAACGATTGCGGGAAGAACGAATTTACGGAACGACTCTCTTCTGCACCAAGCGCACCAAAGAATGGCAAGCCCGATGGCAACGAGATGTCCGACAAAGTATGCCGCGCTTACAAATACCGTCAAAAGCCCGCAATACACGCCAAGGCATGCGGCATATACAACATTCCCCTTCGCGCTTCTCTCTTCGATTTTGCTGACAAATTTATCGGTCAGATAAAAGGAAAGATAAAAGAGCGCGACACGGCAAATCGAGGTTAAGGAAAAGGGCTGGGTTATCATTTCCCATTGGTTGAGGTTCAGCACCGAAAAGCCGATCACTACGGCACAAAGCCCGAGCATGACGGGGCTTTTCTCTTCCTTGCGAAAATGAAGCACAAAAAGCGCCATAAAGCCGCCTGCCATCAAAACGCGAAAAATCATCCCGCCGACAACGAGAGGAAGAACGTCAAAGTGAAAGAGCTTCAGTACCCCGAAATTGATCATCATGCAAAGCGGCTGAATGTGCTGTCCCGCATCCGACTGAAACCAGTCGGCAAAGGTCACCGTGCCATCCAGCACCTTTTGACCGTAAACGGCGATCCATTTCCAGTAATCCATAATGGGGATCATGGTTTTTGCAACCATTACGGCTTTGATGTGCACGTAAGCCATCGCCAAAAAAGCAATCGCCAGCACAACGTACAAGATCGGCATACGCCTTTCATAGATCCATTGCTTGACGGGCTTTCGTCCCGAAAGAGCACACGCTTCCATAAAGATTACTCCTTGCAAATTTCAGCTTCCACAAAGTCGAGAAGCGACGAATATCGCCTACCCTCCCCCGCCTCCTCGGTCAGAAGCACGGGGGTACAGCCTGCGGCTTTGCCTGCCAAAATGTCATTTTCACCGTCGCCTACCATAAAGGACGCGGAAAGGTCGACGTTAAAGTCCTTTGCCGCCCGGAGCAGCATGCCGGGCTTCGGCTTGCGGCAGTCGCAGTCGATCTTCAATTCGGGGATCTCGCCCTCGTAGCCACGGTGGGGATGGTGCGGACAGTAGTAGATAGCGTCGAGATACGCGCCCTCCTTGCCGAGCAGCGTTTCCAGCTTGTCGTGGATAAGACGAAGCTCTTTTTCGGTCACCTCGCCGCGCGCGATCACGGGCTGATTGGTGACGAGAATGGCAAGATATCCCGATTCATTGATCCGCTTTACCGCCTCGGCGACATGGGGGAGTAGTTCAAGCTCGTCGATGTTACGAAGAAAACCGACGTATTTATTGAGGGTGCCGTCGCGGTCAAGAAAGACACATTTTTGGGGGTTCGACAGATTTTTGGCATGCACCTTGCCCGAGCGAATATCCTCGGTGACCGCATAGAAGCGGTCGGGCGTGCCCATATCCTTGACGTACTCGGGGCTGTCGTACACATAAAGCGCGCCCGTCGGAATGAGGGGCTTTAACACCTCGCGGTCAAGGTCGATCTTACGGAGCGTATCAAACAACCCCGTATCGAAGATCTTGGGAGAGAAAAAATGTAAACCTGCGTTTACACGGTTGCGGTACCAAAGGCGCGGCTCCTCCTTGTGAAGCCAGCTCGTCACCCTTCCCTCCTTGTCGGCGGCGATGATGCCGCTGTCGTACGGATGGCTGTTGGGGTGGGTAAAGAGGGTGGCAAGCCCGCCCGACGCCAGATGAAAATCATAGAAACGGCGGACGTCAATATCAAAGATCACGTCACCGCACAGAAGAAGGAAATCCTCCGTCAGTCGGTCGCGCAAGAGCGTGAGGGCTCCCGCCGTGCCAAGCGGCTCGGTTTCCACCACGTATTCGATGGTGACCCCGAAGGGCTTACCCGTCGCGGGCGATACACCGCTGCCGTCCCCGAAATAATCCTTGACCACGTGACCGAGGTGACCGATCACGAGAATAAACTCGGTGTATCCTTGGTCGCGCAGACATTCGAGCTGATATTCAAGAATGGGCTTGCCGAGAATGGGGATCATGGGCTTGGGGACCTCAGCGTTGACGCTTGCGATCCGCGTGCCCTTGCCGCCCGCCATGATGACAGTTTTCACTTGCTTTCACCTCGCGGAATATAGATCTCGGGAGAATAGTGAATGACGCGTGTTCCGCCGTTTTCAAAGGCGAAAGGCACGTGCATGAGAGAGGAGAGCGTTTCCATGACCGCAGGCTGCTTTTCCTTCGGCACATAGAACAGAAGGAAGCCGCCGCCGCCCGCGCCGAGAAGCTTGCCGCCGAGCGCACCCGCCGCAAGCGCCTTTTCATAGAGCGCGTCGATCTCGTCCGTCGAAACTCTGCCGCCCGTCTGTCTTTTGAGGCGCCAGCTCGCGTCAAGCAGGCGTCCGAAATCGTCAAGGTCACGGGTCTTGTCCTCAAGCACCGCCTCGGCATCGTCCACCATGGCAAGCATTTCCTTCAGCTGTGCCGTCTTTTCCTCCAGCGTCTTGGACGCCTTTTGGATCTCGGACGAGAAGCGCACGAAGCCCGTAAAGAACAGAAGAAGATTCTCCTCAAGGCGCGCCTTGCGCTCGGGAGAAATGATGATGGGGGTCACGTCGAAGCTGTCGCCGTGAAAGTCGATGCGGTTGAGTCCGCCGTATGCCGCCGCGATCTGGTCCTGCCAGCCGCCTGCCTCACGGCAAAGCACTCTCTCAAGATGCACCGCTTCCTTTGCTAGGCGCTCCTTGTCGGCATATTTTCCCTTGAGCGCATAAAAGGCGTTGAGCATACCCACGGCAAACGAGGAGCTTGTGCCAAGACCCGTTCTTGCAGGCAGATCCGCTTCATAAGTCAAGCGGATATCGTGCATATCCATCGCCTTCATCGCCTCGCGGACCGCAGGATGGTCGATGTCCTCCACCGCCGTCACACGCTCGATCTGCGAATAAGAAAGCTCTGTGTGATAATCAAAGAAGGGGGGCAAGTGGCGCACCGTCACGTAGCAATACTTATCGAAGGTGGTGGAAATGACCGCGCCGCCGTGCTCACGGAAAAATTCGGGTATATCCGTTCCGCCGCCGAAGAAGGACATGCGGAAGGGGGTTTTTGTAATGATCATGCTTTTTTCCTTTCAGCAAAGACCGAAATCCTCTCCGATGATCTCGATCGCATTTTTAGGAGAAAAATTCTTTTTGATATATTCGACGCCGCCCACGCTCATTGCCGTAAGGGCATCCTTATCGCGGTAAAGCGCCGCGATCTTCTCGGCAAGCGTCTTTGCATCGTCCTCGACCAGCATGACGTCGTCGGCGTTTTCGATGCCCTCGGCACCCACGGACGTGGTGACAACGGGGATACCGTAGCGCAACGCCTCAATGACCTTACCCTTAATGCCCGCACCGTAGCGCAGGGGCACGAAGGAGATGCGGCAGGTGCGGTAAAATTCCGCCAGCTGCTCATCGGTGACGAAGCCTTCCATGATAAGATGCTTGCTCGCGAGGCTTGTGACCTCCTTGGGGGCGTTCGATCCGAGAATGTGGATCTTGATCTCGGGGTCAAGCTTTGTAAGCTCGGGCAGGATCTCCTCGGCGAGCCACTTGACGGCGTCCACGTTCGGACGGTGCGAGAAGCCGCCGATGAACATGATATCATGACGGGCATCAAAATCGTAGCCCTCGTGGGAAACATCCTCGAACAGGTAGGCGGGGATCGCCTTGACGCGGATCTCGGGATCGATCTTGCCGATCTCCTCCACCTCAACGTAAGAGGGATAATACGCCATATCCGAGCGGCGCATCAAATCTAGCTCCTTCGGCTGCCAATCCTCGGACGAGCGCTTCATCGATGCGTCACCCGTGATCTCATACTCGCGCATCTCGCGCAAGAAGGCGAGGTCGTGGCCGTAATAAATGATGCGCGCCTTGGTGTTCTCGCGGATAAAGTCAAGATAGCGAGGCGCGATATGCGGACGGTTGAGGAAAACGTAGTCAATGCTGTCGGCATTGTCCTTGATCCAATTCTTCCAGTTTTTGGAGTAATCGGGGCCGTAAAGCACCTCAATGCCCATTTGCTGCAACGCCGTCGTATACGGCTCGTGGCGGTAAAAGTTGTCGCCGATGAATTTGACGTTAAAGCCGCAGGAAACGAAGAGCTTGAGATATTGGAAAACGGTACGGCTTCCCGCATCTCTGTCAAACTGCGGAACGTAGTGATCCACCATAAGCAGCGTCTTTTTGCCGTAGGAATAATCACGGGCATGGAAGACGTCGACCGCGTTTTCGGGATGCGTGTCTAACTCCTCCTTCCACTTGATGCGGAACTTTTCGGAGTTTTCGATCTGATATTTTTTCTGACCCGAGGAGGTGTCGGTGCCGTTGGAAACGCCCTCAAAGTGTACCACCACAGAGAGCGGCTGATACATCACGCGATAGCCCATCTTGCGGACGGTAAAGGCAAGGTCGCTGTCCTCGCAATAGGCGGGGGCGAAATGCTCGTCAAAGCCGCCGATCTCCTCCCAAAGGGCACGGGAGAGCATGATTGCGGCACCCGAGATATAATCGACCTGCTTGACGTAGTTGAATTCGGGCATGGCAGGATTCTGACCGTTGCCGAAGTTCCACGCCGAGCCGTCGCGCCAAAGAATACCGCCTGCCTCTTGGAGACGTCCGTCGGGATAGATCAGCTTAGAGCCGACCATACCGATATCCTCCGCGCTCTCAATCAGCGTGACGAGGGGCGCAAGCCAATCGGGCTGCACCTGCGTATCGTTGTTGAGGAAAAGAATATATTTGCCCACCGCGTGCTTCGCCGCGTTGTTGCAGTTGCGCAGGAAGCGCAGGTTTTTCTCGTTGGTAATGCACTTGACACCGGGGATGATCTTGTCGATCTCGGTCGTGAGGTCGGTCGAGCAGTCGTTGGCGATGAGGATCTCATAGGTCACGTCGCCCGAGTTTTTGAGAATGGACTCTACACAATGGTAGGTGTAAGCAAACTGATTGTATACGGGAATGACGATGGATACCGTCGGGGCGTCCCAGGTGGGAACGCGCAAAACGGCATAATCCTTTGCCGTCTTCCCTTCCGAAAGGTCTACAGGAACCGTTTCGGGCTTTTCGATGGACATTAAGGAGCGCTCGCTCTTGCCCATCACATTGTCGGACAGTCGCTCAACATATTCGACCTCGCCGTCCTTCATCAGTCCGAAAAACTTTTTGATGCGGCGGCGCGAAAGGCTGCGGCAGAACAAGATGGGATGGCGGATCGCCTTAAAGAGCATCTTGGCGACAAGCGTGCGGCGGCTTCCCTGCGGGAAGAAGAAGCGAAAGACCTTGGCAAACCCCTGTCCCAAGCGATAGCTTCGGCTGGTTTCCAGTCGCTGTACCTCGTTTTTCAGGTGGTTTTCCTTATCACGAAGCTGCTGGCACTCGCCCTCGGTGCAATGCAGGCTGTGCTCTAAGGATGCCTTCTCCTCTTGCATCGCCGTGATGCTCTCACCGAGCGCGGCAATTTCACCGCTTAATGCCGCCTTTTCTCCGTTTAATGCCGCCTTTTCTCCGTTTAATGCCGCCACCTCGCTACCGAGCGTTCTCTCGGCGCGGAGCAGCTGCTCCACGTGCGCGGTGCGGTTTCCGTATTCCTCGCGCAGGAGAGAAACGCTTTCGTTTACGTCTAAGGGCGCACAGCGGCAGGTCACCGTCAAGCGCGTTGCGCGGGATAGCGTCAAACGAACGACCGTTTCATAGCCGTCCATCGAGCGCTCCGCCGGGGCAGGGATCTCGCCCCCCTCACTCATGACACGGATCTCGCTCACGCGGATTGAAAAATCGTCGTTGATATGCCAAACGACCTCGCCCGAAACAGGCGCGTCAAAGAAAAAGCTATACAAGCCGTCTTCGCCCTGTGAAAGGGCGTAGACCATGCGCTTTTCGCCCTTTTCCTCAAATTCGAGGTAGGATTTGAGGGCGGTCAGCGCCTTTTTTTCAAAGGACTCCATTAGGCATCTCCTTTCAACCGATGGGTGATCTTCTCAAAATGTCTGTCAAGTGCCGCTTGGCAGGCGCGGATCTTTTCTAAAACGAAGGCTTCTCTTCCGCCGTCGGCAAGGCGAGCGGAAAGCGCCGATTTCACTGCCCGTTCGGTGGGCACGAGATACTCCTCGCACCCGATCATGGCAAAGATCCCGTCCATCTTGCTGACAAAGGACGGATACATATCAATTCCCACGAAGGGCACCCCGTAGGACGCCGCCGTGAGGTTGCCGTGCAGGCTGGTGCCCACAAAGGCGGAAGCACCCGAGATCACCGCGATCATCTCAGACGGCTGGAAATAATCGTCCACCGCCTCAAAGGCGCCCTCGCCCGCCTCCGCGAGAAGGCGCATACCCTCTCTGTCCTCGTGGCAATAGTTGACGGGCATCAAAAGGACGCGAAGTCCCGTTTCTCTCTGAAAAGCAAGCAACTGCTCCGCAAGCGCGGGCGCGTTTTTGGTCGTGCCGTACTGTACAAGGATATAGGGGGTAGAAAAATCCTTTCCCGTGCGCCCTTCTAACACCTGTCGCGTTTCGGCAAGCGCCGCTTTCGGGAACATTTCGTTCATATACCAAAGGTTATCCGCAACCGATATGGCATGCTCCACCCCCGCCGCACGCAGGCGTGCGAGAGAATATACATCGCGAACAGAAACGCAAAGCGCGTTTTCAAGATACGCTTTTAATTCCGCCTGCTCGCTCGGTGTCATATCGTAAGAAACACCGACACAGTTCAAAGCAACGGGAACGCCTGCCGCCTTTGCCATCTCGATCGGCTTTTTCCAAAGATACCCTGCTCCGTACGGTTTTTCCACGCCGTCCACCGTAAAACGAATGGGCTTGAAATGCAAAAACTCACCGCCGCCCAGAACGACAAGGTCAAAGGGCTCCTCGGCGTGGCAAAGAGGAAACGCATCCAAGGCGTGAACAACACCGTTGTTGTTATAAGAATTTTCGCATCCTCGCATGGAAAACAACGTCACCCGACAGGCGACGTGCTTTGAAAGTCCGTGGGAAAGCGCATGCGGAAAAAGGGTATCTCCCATGCTTTCCACGTCAAAGGAGCCAAACTGTGCAATACGGAAAACTCCGTCCTTCATCTTCTTTCCTCCCAAGCGTTAATTTCCGTCGGTATCCTCAAGGACGACCGAAAGACGGCGCTCGTCGCCATCGACGACGCGGTAGAAGTTGGATCTGATATACACCGTCAAAACGGTATCGGGCTTGCCCTTGACCTCAAAGCTGATATGCTCCTCGTTCACCGCAATGACGGTGGAGGGATTGCCCTCGTTTCCTTCGAGCGAGATGCTGACCGTTTCCTCTCCCGAAAGATCGGCGAAGGGACAGCGCAAATTGCCCGAAACAAGCCCCATCGGGCCTGTTTTGATCTTATATGAGCCGTCGGGCGGCAACCAATTGTCGCCGTACATGGCAACCCTTTGGATGTCGTCCATATGTCTGCCGATCTCAAAGCGAGGGGCATTGTCAAAGTCGATCAGCCCCTCATAGGCGTCGCAGACGGTTTTTGCATCGCCGTCCATCACCACACGCCCGTGGTCAAGCCAGATAACACGGTCGCAGAGCGAGCGGATCTGACCGAGGACGTGGGAAACCATCAAAACGGTGGTTCCGCCGCTCATCATCTCGCGCATGCGCCCTTCACTCTTCTGACGGAAGTGGCTGTCGCCGACCGAAAGGATCTCGTCCACGATCAGGATCTCGGGATCGACTTGGGTGGCGATGGAAAAGGCAAGGCGCATCATCATGCCCGAGGAAAAGGTGCGGACGGGCTGGTCGATAAAATCTCTCAGCTCGGCAAAATCGATGATGTTCTCAATGCGGTCATCGAGGAATTTGCGGCTGTAGCCCAAGATCGCACCGTTGAGATAAATGTTTTCTCTTGCGGTTAAGTCGTGGTCAAAGCCCGCGCCAAGCTCTAGCATCGGAGCAATGTTGCCGTGCAGGCGAATTTTTCCCGCGGTGGGGGTAAGCACGCCCGCGATCATCTTTAAAAGGGTGCTTTTTCCCGCACCGTTTCTGCCGATGATGCCGACAACCTCTCCCTTTTTGATCTCTGCCGTCACACCGTCAACCGCGCGGAAGCGGTCATAATGTAGCTTTCCCTTTACAAGGTTGAGAAGGAACTCCTTTAGGCTGTTGCTTCCGCCGCGTTCGCGGCGGAAGTCCATCGTCGCCCCTTTGATTTCTATCATAACTTGTTTCATAAGATCCCTCAGACGTAAAGAATAAATTTCTTCTTCAAGGCACGGAACACAAGCGTGCCGAGCACAAGGAAGCCGACGGCATATCCCGCGCAGAACAGAAACTGCTCAAGCGACGGAAGCGCGGCGTCTAGCACCAGAGTGCGGAAGAAGGTGACGTATTGATACATCGGGTTGAGTTTATAGATCCCGAACAGGTTTTCGGGAATGATGCTGACAGGATAAAAGAGGGGGGTGAGGTACATCCAAAGGGTGATGAGAACGCCGTAAAGGAACTGCATGTCCCTGAAATATACCATCAAAGCGGCAAGGATCATGCCGACGCCAAGGGCGAAGCTGACGAGCATCACATATAAAACGGGGATCAAAAGATGATACCAGTTGAAGGGCACGCCCTGGATGATGATGATCACGTAAAGGGCGAGGGTAGAAAAGGCAAGGTTGATAAGGGCAGAGATCACCTTGGAGATGGGGAACACGTAGGCGGGAATATACACCTTGGTGATGAGGGATGCGCTCCCCGTGATCGCCGTCAGCGCCGATTGCGTCGCCTCAGAAAAGAAGTTAAAGGCGACCGTACCGATCAAAAGATAAACGGCGTAGTTTTCAATATCCCAGCGGAACAGATTGACGAAGACGACGTATTGCACCGCCATCGTGAGAAGGGGGCTGAGCATGCTCCAAAGAACGCCGAGCACGCTGCGCTTATATCTCGTTTTAAAATCTCGGGCAACCAGCTGACCGAGTAAGAAGCCGTAATTTTTTTGTGATGTGAGGGCTTTCATCCTGAAAGATCCTTCCTTAAAAAATAATATACATTGTCAGTATACCATAAATCTGTCCTTTTGTCTACCCTTTTCTTTTATTTTTAGTAATATTATAGATAAATATAAATAAAAAAAGGGTGCACGCGCCGCAAAACGGATGCACCCAAAATTTTAATTTCCCTTGATGTTGGAGATGGATACGTCGAGCATTCCCACAAAGGCGGGAATGAAGCGCAGACAAAGAAGGAAGAGCGCCAAAACAAGCACCGTGGAGAGGAGGAGCCAAAGGGGCGAGCTTCCCTTCTCGCGGAAGCGGAGCGACGCGCGGTGGGAAAGTGCCTCGGGGATAAAGAAGCGCGCCGTCGTAAAATCAAGCGGACGAAGCTTGAATTTCTTTTCAAAGAAAAAGCCCGAAAGCTTCTCCTTCACGCTCTTTTTCGGCGTCTTTTCGGCTTCCATATCCTCTTCGGGGAGAAGCCCGTTTTCTGCGGCTTCCGCAGTATCCGGCGCCTCCTTTTCCTCGGAAAACACAAGAGCAAGCTCGTCTTCAAAGGAGGTCACCGTACCGTCAGCGTGGACCACCGAGATCAGCTTGCGCGATACGCTCGCGCGGGAGAGCTCACGCTTGATAAAGCCGTTTTTTTCGAGGGAAAGGTCGGAGAGCGAGAGCGCCGTTTCGGCGTCCCTGGCTTCGCGTGCGAGAAGCGCGCGGATAAACTTCCCTATCACCCGCTTTTCAAAGACGATGATGAAGGATGCAAGCAAAACGCCGAGGCAAATGCCCCCAACGATCATGAGCAGCGTTGTCACCGTGCCGGTGAAGTTTAAGTTCTCATAGTCCGCGTTGAGCGATGCGGAAAAATAATTTTCCTCAAAATATTGAACGATCAGACGAAATATGTACATTTGTTCCCTTTCTCATGCAAAAATGACATTATTTGCCATTTATTACCATTTCCTGTCACGAGAGGTCGGCAAGAAACTCTTTACCGAGGATCTGCTCTAACAGTCCTTCAAGGTCCTCGTTGTCCTCAAAGTAAAGGACGACCGACTTTTTCGCGCCCTTGGCGCAAACCTTGACCTTTCTGCCGAGTGCCGAGATCATTTTGCGCTCCAGCTCCTTGGCATAATCCACCTTAAAGGGAGCGGGCGCAGGCTCTTGCTCCTCGGTTTTGCCAAACAAACGGTTTGCGCGGCGCACCTCTTCCTCCATATCGCGGACAGAATATTCATTTTCCACCGCCTTTTTGGCAAGAAGAAGCATCATTTCGCGGTCAAGAAGTCCGAGAAGGGCTCTTGCATGACCTGCGGAGAGGCTGCCTGCGACCACCATGGCACGCACGTCGGTAGGAAGATCCAAAAGACGCATGGTGTTGGCGATTGCCGAACGGCTCTTCCCTACTCTGGACGCGATATCCTCTTGGGTCATGTGATATTCCTTGGCGAGCGTTTCATACGCCTCGGCTTCTTCGATGGGATTTAGGTCCTCGCGCTGGATATTTTCGATCAAAGCCACCTCTGCGGCGGTTTTTTCGTCCATTTCCACCACGATGGCAGGGATTTCGCTGAGTGCGGCAAGCTTTGCGGCACGCCAACGGCGTTCACCTGCAACGATGGCATAACGCTCGGGACCCACCTCGCGCACAAGAATGGGCTGTAGCACGCCGTGAGCGGCAATGGAGTCTACAAGTCCTGCAAGCGCCTCTTGATCAAAGCTTTTACGGGGCTGACCCACGGTAGGGTCAATTTGAGAGATGCGAAGCGTCTTTACGCCGCCTTCGGGGGCGTTTTCGAATTCATTGTCAAGAAAAATAGAGTCAATACCTCTTCCGAGGCCTGATTTTTTGGCTGCCATGGCAAATTCCTTTCATTTTATCCTGTTTCACGTGAAACAACGGCTGAGATCCGCGTTTCACACAGTAAATTGGCTTGATGTTTCACGTGAAACAACTCGTTTTCACGGAAACCGAGGGGTTTTGGGTGTTTCACGTGAAACACCGCATCAAATACGGGTCAAAAGCTCCTTTGCGACCATCTGGTACTCCAGCGCACCCTTTCCGTAGGGCTCGTGATAGCAAATGGGCTCGCCGTAGCTGGGGGCTTCCGAAAGACGAACGCTACGGGAGATGGGCTCTTTAAAGAGCTTGTCCGCGTAATATTTCTTCAATTCGCGCACAACGCCTGCGGTCAGATTGAGTCTGCCGTTGTACATGGTGAGCAAAATGCCCGTAATCGTCAGGGTGGGGTTATAGTGCTGACGCACCTTTTTGACGGTACCCGTCAGCTGAGAAAGCCCTTCGAGTGCAAAATATTCGCACTGCATGGGAATGATCAGCCCGTCTGCTGCCACAAAGGCGTTGACGGTGAGCAAGGAGAGCGCAGGCGGACAGTCGATGAATATGTAATCGTAATCGCCGCGTACCTCGTCGAGCGCAAGCTTTGCGCGCCCCTCGCGCTTTTCAATATCCAAAAGATCGATTTCCGCACCGACGAGCGCAATGTTCGAGGGAATTACCGACAAATTCTTGAATTTGGTCACGATGATCGCCTCTCGTACCGACGCCGTGCCGATCAGAACCTCATAAATGCTTTTTTTGACCTCTTTTTTACTGATGCCGACACCGCTCGTGGCGTTCCCCTGGGGATCCATATCCACCAAAAGGATCTTTTTGCCCATTTTTCCGAGCGCGGCGGCAATGTTGACGGCGGAAGTGGTCTTTCCGACGCCGCCTTTTTGGTTCGCAAATGCTACGATTGCTCCCATTGTCCTTTTTCGTCCTTTCTTTGCGGCAAAAGAGCAGGGAAGTGCTCCCACGCAAAATTCTCTACTGAATATAGTATAACATATGCTCTACCGCTCTGTCAACGAAAAAATCATGAATTTTTATATTTTGTTTCACGTGAAACGCTGTTTTTTGTCTTTTTTCGTGTTTTTCGCGTTTCACTTTAGCGCGTTACCTCGCGAAAGTATCATTGGGTTGACAGATTTCTTTTCATTTGATATAATATGGATAATCAAAAACAAGCAAAGGACAAAACCATGAAACAAACGAAACGCATTCTTTCCCTGCTTCTTTCCCTCGCGCTTCTCGCAGGAACGCTCCTATCCTTCAGCGCGTGCGGCACGTCCAACATCGTCTATCTTGCCATTGAAGACTACGGTATCATCACCGTCGAGCTGTACGCAGACGAAGCACCCATCACCGTGAGGAACTTTAAGAAGCTGGTGAAAAAGGGCTTTTACGATGGGCTCACCTTCCACCGCGTGATCGAAAGCTTCATGATCCAGGGCGGCGACCCCAAGGGCAACGGCACGGGCGGTGCGGATAAGGACATCGAGGGCGAGTTCAAGATGAACGGTCACGATACCGGCATCAAGCACGTCGAGGGCACCATCTCCATGGCGCGCTCGGGTCACCCCTACGAGGCGTATCACAACGCAGGGTACATTGATCTTCCTTACGAGGATCGCGAGCCCTACTATAACTCCGCTTCCTCGCAGTTCTTCATCGTCACCGAAACCTCGACGAACAACTCCCTTTCTCTTGACGGCAACTACGCCGCCTTCGGACAGGTCACGGACGGCATGGATGTTGTAAAGGCGATCGCGAAGGTCAAAACGGACGATAACGACAAGCCCATCACCCCCGTCAAGATCGCCGTCGCCACCTTCAAAAAGAGCGTCGCCGAAGCGGCTCTAAACAAATAAATGTAAACCAACGGTTTTCAAAACAAGATTTAAACCAGGAGGTTTTATGAAAAATCACGTTGGAATTCTCGGCGCGGGAACCTTCGGCATTGCACTCGCCTACGCGCTTGCAAGGGCGGGGAAGGACGTGACGGTTTGGTCTGCGTTGCCGGACGAGATCGCGCTTTTAAGAAAAGAAAGACGGCAAAAAAACTTGCCCTCGCTTCTTTTACCGGAGAGCATCCACTATACCGCAAACATTGCAGAGGCGTGCTCGGCGGGACCGTTTTTGTTGCTTGCCGTACCCTCTGTCTACGTGCGCAGCACCGCAAGAGCAGCCGCTCCTCATATATTAGAGGGGCAAATTGTGGTGGACGTCGCCAAAGGCATTGAAGGCGACACGCTTCTTACCATGTCAGAGATCATCGCCGAGGAGTTTAGAGCAGCCGGCTGTTCCCCTTCCGTTGTTGCACTCTCCGGACCCACGCACGCCGAGGAGGTTGCCAAGGAGCTTCCGACAGCCATTGTTGCCGCATCCGAGGACGCGGACGCCGCCGTCCGCGTACAAGCACTGTTTTCCGGCACCTGTCTCCGTGTTTACACCGCAAGCGATGTACGAGGCACCGAGCTGTGCGGCGCCCTCAAAAACATTGTCGCCATTGCGGCAGGCGTAGCAGCCGGACTGGGATACGGCGACAACACCGCCGCCGCGCTTATGACGCGAGGCATCGCGGAAATCGCCCGTCTCGGAGCAGCAATAGGATGCCGTCCCGAAACCTTTTACGGTCTTGCGGGCATCGGCGACATCATCGTCACCGCCACCAGCCCCCACAGCCGCAACCGCAGCGCAGGCAAGCTTCTCGCTGAAGGACTTGGCGCAGAGGAGGCAAAGAAGAGAATCGGTATGGTAGTGGAGGGCTTTCACGCTCTCCCCGCTGCTTGCGCACTTGCGCAGAAATACGGCGTTGAGCTTCCCATTATCTTTGCCGTACGAGATCTGATGGCGGGAAAAATCACCCCCAAGGCGGCCGTCGAGTCGTTGATGACGCGAGAGCAAAAAAACGAGTTCTAATTAAAAAGCGGCGCACCGTTCGGTGCGCCGCTTTGCTTTATAATCTTTTATTTGCCGTTCGGGAAGAAGTCCTCCACCTTCGTAACGTTATCGCCGTCGGTGTTGTCGTCCGGCTCAACGTCCACGCGGTCGGGTCTTCCGTCGCCGTCGCTGTCAAGCTCCTTTTCCCGCCACAAAACGCTGTCCTTATCCAAGAGCAAAATAAGCGCCACCGTCAGAGCGACGGCGAGCAGGATGCAGACGAGCAAGATAATCAAACTCTTTTCTTCATATCATACCTCTTTCGGGGTGGTTCTCGTGCTTCTATTGTAGCATAGGAGAAGAAAAAAAGCAACCCCCCTTTTTTGAAAAAATTTACCCCACGGGTAGACAAGCACCGAAAAAAATGCTACAATGGAAAAAAGACGCTTTATAGAAGGAGCAGCATATGGTTTCGACGATCTACACCGCAGGGCTTTCGGGCATCGACGGCTTTGAAATTACGGTAGAATGCTCGGTGCGCAGACGCGTGCCGCGCTTTGATATCGTAGGACTTGGCGATACGGCGGTCAAGGAAGCAAAGGAGCGCGTTCGCGCCGCCATGGAAAACAACAAAATCTCCTTTCCGCAAGCCGACGTGATGGTCAACCTTGCCCCCGCCGACCTCAAAAAAGAGGGCTCGGCGCTTGACCTTGCCATCCTTCTTGCCATTTTGAAGGGCGCGCGCCTGCTCCCCAAGGATTTCTCGGGAGAGGACAAAAGCTTTTTCGGTGAACTCTCCTTGGCAGGCGAGATCCGCCCCTGCCGCGGCATTCTCTGTCTTGTTTTGGCGGCACGCGAGGCGGGCAGAACAACCGTCTTCGTGCCCAAGGAAAACGCCGCCGAGGCGGCGGTCGTGGACGGGATCTCGGTCATCGGTGTGCAAAGCCTCTCCGAGTTGCTCGCGCATCTAAGCGGGGAAGCACCCATCGCCCCCACCACCTACGACAAAGCGGCGTTTGCAAGCGCCGCCGAAACGGCACTTCTCGACCTTGCCGACGTCAAGGGACAGTCAAAGGCCAAGCGCGCCTTGGAGATCGCCGCCGCAGGTGGCCACAACATCCTTATGATCGGTCCGCCCGGTGCAGGCAAATCCATGCTTGCCAAGCGCTTGCCCGGCATTCTCCCCGACCTGCGGTTTGAGGAAGCACTCGAAAGCACCAAGATCCACTCGGTGGCAGGGCTGTTGAAGGAAAATCTGCTTACCGCCCGACCCTTCCGCTCCCCCCACCATACGTCGAGCGCCGTATCCATGATCGGCGGCGGCTCCAATCCCCGTCCGGGCGAGATCTCGCTCTCTCACAACGGCGTCCTCTTTCTCGACGAGCTGCCCGAGTTTCCAAAATCCCTGACCGAGTCGCTCCGCCAACCCTTAGAGGACGGTGCGGTGACGGTGACGCGCGCCATGGCACGCGTCAATTATCCTGCACGCTTTATGCTGGTTTGCGCCATGAACCCCTGTAAATGCGGCAATTTTGGCAGCCGCGATAAGGTCTGCACCTGCTCGCCGAACGAGGTCAGACGCTACCTCGACCGCGTATCGGGACCCCTGCTTGACCGCATCGATATTCAAATTGAGCTTGGCCCCGTGTCCTTTGACGAAATGCATTCGAAGGAAGCGGACGGGGAATCCTCAGCGACCGTCCGTGCCCGTGTCAACCGTGCGCGCCATTTCGCTTCATCCCGATTTAAAGAGGGAAGCGGTTGCTTCTCGAACGCCGCCCTTTCTCCTGCCGACGTCAGAAAATACTGCGTGCTTGACGAGGAGGCAGACGCGCTCCTTCGCGCCGCATTTACCACACTCGGACTGACCGCGCGCGGTCACGACCGTATTTTGCGCGTCGCACGCACCATCGCAGACCTCGCCGAAAGCCCGATGATCCGCAAGGAGCATCTTGCCGAAGCCATCTCGTATCGCAGTCTTGACCGCAAATTTTGGAACAGATAAGTAAATAACTATTTACAAAAAGAGGTATTTATGCAAGAAATTCGCCCAATTTTTGTGGATAGCATCCCATCCACCAACGAAGCCGTCAAGGCACTCGCGCGCGACGGCGCACCCGAGGGCGTCCTCATGGTCGCAAAGACCCAGACGCGCGGCTACGGCAGGCTGGACCGTGCCTTTTTCTCCCCGCCCGATACCGGGCTTTATATGAGTCTTCTGCTGCGCCCCGATTTTCCCGTCGAAAAGGCGCACCTCATCACCCACGCGGCGGCGCTTGCCGTATTCAAGGCGGTAAGAGAGCTGGCGGGCGAGCACGCCGCCATCAAATGGGTCAACGACATTTACTTTAAGGGCAAAAAGGCGGCGGGCATCCTCGTCGAATCGGCGCTTGCGCAGAACGGCACCCTCTCCTACGCCGTCGTCGGCATCGGCATCAATCTTTTTGCGCCGCCCTTCGGCTTTCCCCCGTATCTTTCCCACGTGACGGCAATTTTCCCCCCCGAAAGGCAGAGCGAATTTTCCGCTCTGCGCGACACGCTCATCCGCGCCGTTTTAAAGCATTTTTCCGCCCTTTACGACGCCTTTCCAAGCACCGATTTTCTTGAGGAATACAAGGAAAACATGCTTCTCATCGGCAAGGATATTCTGGTTTACGACGCCCTCACCGACCGAGAAAAAAACGGGAGGGGCACCCCTGCCCGCGCCATCGACATCTCTGAGGACGGTGGACTTCTCGTAGAGTATAAGGACGGCAAGAGGGAAGTGCTTTCCGCGGGCGAAGTGACGCTCGGATAAAGAAAAACGGGGGCTTTTTGCAAAAAGCCCCTCGCACCCCAAAAACCTTTGAAATTTTAGATATTCTGATGTTCAAAGCATAAAGGAATTTTTGAAAAATAAATGCTATCAGGCATGTAAAGGAAGGCCGCTATGATCAAAAACATCATTTTCGATTTTGGACGGGTGATCGTTGATTTTGACGAAACCAAGATGACCCGTGTATACATCAAGGATGAAGCCCTCGTTCCTCTCGTGCGTGACGTGATCTTTGACCGCCTTTATTGGGATCCGCTCGATATCGGCGGCATTACGGACGAGGAGCTGAAGGCGAGCGCCGCAGAAAGATTACCAAAGGAGATCCTTCCCGAGGCGCTCGCCGTCTACGACCATTGGATCGATCACTTAGATCCTCTTCCCGGCATTGAAGAGGCAATCCTCGCCGCACGCGCGCGTGTCAAGGGGCTGTATCTTCTCTCCAACATCAGCGAAAAGTTTGCAAATGAGTATGAAAGCAATCCCGTGATGAAGCGCGTGCTTTCTCCCTTTGACGGACTCGTCTTTTCGGGTCCCTTGCGCCTCATCAAGCCCGACGCCCGTATTTTTCATTACCTGCTTGACACCTACGGCTTAAACGCCGACGAATGTCTTTTTATTGACGACAGTCCCAAAAACATTGCGGGCGCGGAAGCCGTCGGCATTCACACCTATCTTTTTGACGGCAACGCCTACAAGCTAAAAAAGTATATAGAAGAAAATTTTTAAATTTCAAAAGGAGAGCTTTTCTATGTGGAAGCAAAAAATATCCATTTCTCTCGGCAATCGCTATAAGGAGAAGACCGAGGATCTCATTCCCGTTGTAAAAAAGGCAGGCTTTGACGGCGTTTCTCCCGAATGGGAGAAGGATTTTAACCTTTCTTCCATCGTCGATGCGGCGAACAGGGAAGGGCTTGCCCTCGTTTCCCTGCACGCACCCTACGGGGGCGCAGCCGACCTTTGGAGCGAGGACGAAAGCGTTTCGCGCCCCGTGCTTGACGAGCTGCTCTTGTGCCTTGACGACGCACACAAATACGGCTTTCCCGTTTTGGTGCTCCACGTGTGGATCGGGTTTGGAGAAGAGCCCACCCCCACCGAAAAAGGACTGCAAAATCTCTCTATCTTGGCGGAAAAAGCTAAAGAATACGGCATTCGTCTTGCCTTTGAAAACACCGAGGGCGACGGGCATCTCGCCGCCGTCATGAAGCATTTTGAGGGAAACGATACCGCAGGCTATTGCTGGGATTCGGGACATGAGATGTGCTACAATCACAGCAGGGATCTGTTAGCACTCTACGGCGACCGCCTGCTCGTCACCCACCTCAACGACAATCTCGGCATCTCCCGCTTTGACGGTGAGATATTCTGGACGGACGACCTTCACCTGTTGCCCTTTGACGGCATCGCCGATTGGGACAATAATATTCAAAGACTGCGCGCGTCGCGTCCTCTTGAATATTTGAACTTTGAGCTTTCCATGGTATCAAAGCCAAACCGCCACGAGAACGATCTTTACGGCAAGCTTTCCCCTTCGGAATATTTTGCGCTTGCTTATACCCGTGCCTGCCGTATTGCATGGAAATACGCAAATTTTCCTTTACATTAAAATATTAAAAAAGTAAACATAAATTAGAAAATCCGTCCGTTTTGGGCGGATTTTTTATCGTTAATAAAAAATTTACAACAAAAATTTGGTGAAAAATGGTTCTATATTTTAAATTTATGCTATAATCGTTATATATATTATTATATTATGAACAAAGTAAAGTCTTAAGAGAGGAATTACGGATGGAATTTGATCTTGATAGCGTGCAAAAAATGATCCACGACAATCTGCGCGGTCGCTTTTCTCCCACGGTGTTCCAGCTTTGGTTCAGCGAGCTGAATCTCATAGAGATGTCGGAAGAACACATGGAGTTCTGCACAAACGGAGATTTTAAGTGCAATACACTCAATACCCGTTACTTTGACGTGATCAAAGAGGCTGTGGCTGAGGTCGTCGGCTTTGAGATCCCCATTCATATCATCTCGAGCACGGTGCAGGAAAGATGTGTGCCGACGGGTCCCGACGATCCAAGACTTCCCACCCCCGAGGACGACCGCTCCATGGAGATCGGCATGAAGATCGAGGGGCAATCCATCGTTGAGGAATACACCTTTGAAAACTTCATCGTCGGTGAATCCAACAAATTTGCCCATGCTGCCTGTGTTGCTGTTGCCAACAAGCACGACACCTACAATCCTCTCTTTATTTACGGTCCGAGCGGCATCGGTAAGACCCACCTTCTTTTCGCCATCACCAACGAAATGAAGCGCCGCGGCCCTGCCATGCGCTTTGTATACAAGAAGTGCGAGGAGTTCACCAATGAAATGGTATCCGCCCTCAAAAACGGTACCATGGACAAATTCCGTGACAGATACCGCACCGCCGAGGTGCTTTTGATTGACGATATTCAGTTCATCGCAGGAAAGACCTCCATTCAAGAGGAATTTTTCTATACCTTCAACGCTCTTTACGAAAACAATAAGCAGATCATCCTGACCTCCGACCGTCCCCCGAAGGAGATCAATCCCCTGGAAGAGCGTCTTTGCACCCGCTTTGAGTGGGGTATTATCGCGGACATTCAGCCGCCGAGTGAGGAATTGCGTCTTGCCATCATCCGTCACAAGGCGGAATCCCTTGGCATCGTCATTCCCGAGGATGCACTTTCCTTCCTCACAAACAGTCTGCAAAAGAACATCCGTCAGATCGAGGGTGCCATCAAGAAGATCCACGCCATCTCCTCTCTTGCATCCGTTCCCATTACCTTAGATATGTGCCGCCGTGCCGTTGCGGATATCGTAAACGGCGTTGAGCCCTCTCCCGTTACCGTGGAGCGTATCTTCAAGGTAGTAGCGGAGAATTACGGTGTTGCCGTTGACGACATCAAGGGACAAAAAAGAAATGCCAACATCGCCATGGCGCGTCATATGTGCATCTATCTTGTGCGTCAAAACACAAACCTCTCTCTGGAAGACATCGGAAAACGCTTTGACCGCGACCATTCTACCGTCATTTCTTCCATTCGACGCATTGAAGAGGACAAGGAAAAGAGCCCTGCAACCGCCGCTCTGATCGACGAGCTGACGGGAAAGATCAAGTCGGTTTAAGCCTGAAAAAATTATTCTTTTCCACATTTCAACAGCAAAAAGTGGAAAAGGACAAGATTTCCACTTTTCCACAAAGGGTGTGGAAAACGTTGTTGAAAAGTTATCCACATCTTTTGAACAAAAAGCCAACGGCTATTCAAGAACGCCCTGTCCCGAAAAAGAGATATAGGATAAGCCTTTCCCGACTTTTCCACCAAATCAACACCCCCTACTACTACCACTACGACCTATAAATACTATACTATACCGCCATCGCGCCTTCGGCGCAAATTTGGGTAAAAACGCGAAGAAGCTTCGCTTTCAAACACATCTTTAACTTTGCTTTAGAGAAAGGAACGAAAATGATTATCACGTTCAATAAGGAAAAATTTTTAGAGAAGCTTGTCCCCTCCATGGCAACCGTTTCCACCAAGAGCACCATTTTATCCATTGAAGGTGTTTTGATTGAAACGATGGAGGATAATTCTCTCCGTCTTACCACCTACGATATGCTCAAGGGTGTCAGAAGCTACGTGGAGGACGTCACCGTCACCGAGCACGGAAAATATATCATCAACGCAGGAAGACTGCTTCAGATTTTGCGCGTTATGCCGGACGGTGAGGATGTCACCATCAAGGTGGATGCAAATCTTTCGGTCACGGTCGGCAACGACAACTCTTCCTTCTCTCTCTTTGCAATGAACGGAAAGGATTTCCCCTCGCTTCCCGATCTGAACGGCGATATGGGCTTTTCCTTGCCGCAGGGCATCTTTAAAAGGATGATCTCCAAGGTAGCACATTCCGTAGCAACGCAGCACGTGCGTCCTGCGCTTTGCGGTGCCTTCTTCTCCTTTGAAAAGGATATGCTTGACGTCACCGCCTGTGACGGCTTTACCCTTTCCAAGTGCCGCATCAAGTGTGAGATCGAAGACATCGGAAGAGAAAAGATCTTTGAAGAAGAGCCCTATAATATGATCATTCCCGGACACGCGCTTTCCGAGCTTTCGAGAATGCTTGACGACAGCGACGAGCCTGTATCCATTTATATCGGTGTCAAGCACGCCATGTTCCACATCGGCGGCATCGTATTCTTTACAAGACTGATCGATAATGAATATATTGATTACACCCGTATTCTTCCCAAGGAGCAGACCATCTTCCTGCGTGTCAACCGTGAAAGACTGCTTGCGGGACTCGAAAGAGCCATGCTGATCGCAGAAGGTAAGCATGCAGGCAGCGGCATCGGCTACGTGAAGCTGATCGTGGGTGAGGATACCTTAACCTTGACCTCGACCTCTGCCGGCGGCAAGGTAACGGATGAAATGTCCTGCACGCATACAGGCGATCTTCTTGAGATCGGCTTCAACTGCCGTTTCCTCATTAACTGTGTCAAGGCGGCAGACACCGAAGAGGTCATGATAACCATGAAGGGTGCCAACACCGCCATCACCATTGAACCGACCGAGGCGGTGGAGGAAAAGGATTTCTTCTATCTGGTATTGCCCGTTCGTATGAACGAAAAATAAGTTTCGCTTGTATAAATTTCCGTATACTTCGTTAAAGCTTCAACTCCCCCTCCTCGACGTAGGGAACTACGCCATCGTCGGGGTCGCTCGCTTTGCCTCGTCTACGAAAATTTCTCCTGCGCTCCTGCTTTGGTGGAGGGTTTAAAAATTTTTCTCTTGCGCTCCTGCTTTAGATATAGTAAAAAAATTTTAAGAAAGGGAAAATATGAAGGCTAAAACACTTTCCCTTTCGGGGTTTCGCAATATAGAAAGCGCATCTCTTTCCTTTTCGCCCGAGATCACCTTCCTGCTTGGTGACAACGCACAGGGAAAGACCAACGTTTTGGAGGCACTTTATCTGTTTGCGCGGGGAAAGAGCTTCCGCGGCGCGCTTGACAAGGAAATGACGGCGTTTTCGGGGGAAGGGTATTCCCTTTCTCTGCTTTATGAAAAAGAGGACAGAGAGGAAAGCCTGTTTGTTTCCGCCTTCGGAAAAGAGAAGATCCGCAAGAAAAACGGTATTTTGCTTGAAAAGCAATCGCACCTTGTGGGAAATTTCAGAGCCGTTTTGTTTTCCCCCGACGACCTACAGATGGTCAAAGGCTCACCGAGTGAAAGACGCCGCTTTCTCGACATTGCCATTTCGCAATGCTATCCCGTTTATCTCGCGCTTTACGCGCGCTATCAAAAATATCTTGAGGAGCGCAACGCGCTCTTGAAGGCAATACAAAAGGGCTTCTTCTTTGAAGAAGAGATGCTGTCGGTATACAGCGAAAAATTAAGTGCCCTGGCGGCGGAGATCTATTTATACCGCCGTGCTTACGTAGAAAAATTAAAGGATGCCGCGAAAGACATCGTTGAGGAGTTATCCTCGGGAAGAGAATTTCTTTCCCTGGTTTACCGCTCGGATATGGACGGCATAGAGGATACAAGCAAGGAAGCTGTTACGGAACGTTACAAACATGTGTTTTCCGCCAATCTGATGAAGGAAAAGGCGGCGGGCATGACGCTGTACGGCATTCACCGCGATGAGCTGGGGATTTACCTCGGCGGCATTTCCGCCAAGGATTTTGGCAGTCAAGGACAGCAAAGAAGCGCTGTTTTGGCTCTTAAAATGGCAGAGGGCATCGTTTCGGGTGAAATTTGCGGAGAAAGACCCGTTTATCTTTTTGACGACGTGCTCAGCGAGCTTGACGAGGGCAGACGCCGCTTCCTTCTTTCGGGAATGAAGGGCTGTCAGTTTATCGTCACGGGATGTGACGAGGGTGTCCTTGGCGAGATCTCGGATGATGTGAAGGTCATACGGGTGAAAAACGGCTCTTTTTCGGAGGAATAAGCATGTTTTTATATCTCGGCGACGGAAAATACAAAAGGCGCGCGGATATCATCGGTATTTTTGATATGGATACCGCCACCGTTTCCTCTGTGACCCGCCGCTTTCTTTCGGTGAATGAGAGAAAGGGCAGGGTAGAAAGTGACGGAGAGCTGCCAAAATCCTTTCTCCTTTGCGTGCAAAGAGAAGAAGGGGATAAGAAATCCCGTCAAACAAAAAAACGCCCAAACGGGCAAAAAAAAGAATATTCCGTCTTTTTATCAAGACTTTCATCGACGGTGCTCGCCGCAAGGACGGCTACCATTCGTAATGGGATAGAGGAAGAATAAATTTCGATCTGCGAAAGCAGACATCCATAAACAAATTTGGAAATGAAAGGAAATCAACATGGAAGAGATCAAACAGAGCTACGACGACGCCCAAATACAGGTGCTTGAGGGACTTGAGGCTGTCAGAAAGCGCCCCGGTATGTATATCGGTACGACGTCGATCCGCGGCTTACACCATCTCGTTTACGAGATCGTCGACAACTCCATCGACGAGGCGCTTGCGGGTGAGTGCGATCTGATCACAGTAACCTTACACGAGGACGGCAGCGTATCCGTACAGGACGACGGACGCGGTATTCCCTCGGGTATGAATGAAAAGCTCGGACTTCCTACCTTGGAGGTCGTTTATACCGTGCTTCACGCAGGCGGTAAATTCGGCGGCGGCGGATACAAGATCGCCGGCGGTCTTCACGGCGTGGGTGCTTCGGTCGTCAACGCGCTTTCCGAGTGGGTAGAGGTAGAAAACTGCCGCGACGGAAAGAGATACACCGAGCGCTTTGAAACGGGTAAGGTGGCGCGTCCCTTCAAATGTGATGGAGAAACGGACAAGCACGGTCTTTACGTCCGCTTTAAGCCCGACGCTACCATCTTTGAAGAAACGGAATTTGATTTTGATATCCTTCTCACCCGTATGCGCGAGCAGGCATTCCTCAACGCAGGCGTCAACATCAAATTGATAGACACCCGTGCGGGTAAGGAAAGGGAAGAGGACCTTTGCTACGAGGGCGGTATCGTTTCCTTTGTGGAATACTTAAACGGCGTGCATCACTCCACCCCCATCCATCCGAACGTCATCTACATGAAGGAGGAAAGAGATGGGTCTGTGGCTGAGGTCGCAATGCAGTATAACGACTCCTACAGCGAAACCATGATTTCCTTTGCCAACAATATGGCAACCATTGAGGGCGGTACGCACGAGATCGGCTTTAAGACGGCGCTCACCC